>CBDUGY010000017.1:0-30089 GCA_965367015.1 uncultured Ulvibacter sp. | reverse complement strand
CCCCAAAGCCATTTAATGGTTTTAAAATCATTTTGTCAGGGCCTTCCTTAATAGTCTTTTTTAGATATTCTTTATTTTTGGTGACGTGAGTTCTTGGCAGAATTTCATTATTTTCATCTTCAAAGACTGCTGTGTATAATTTGTTATTTGCACGGCGAATTCCGTCGAGATCATTCATTATAAATACATCATCTTTTACAGAATCCAGAAAATTCAGCATAATCATATCCAAAGGCGGATTGCTTCGTAAAATTATTGTGTCAAAACCAGCCAACGGCAACATCTCATCATAGAATTCGGCCTTGGCGTGAAACGATTTTAGCGACCCGGCAATCTTTTCTTTTCTTTTTATGACCTTAGAAAATGCAAAGGCAACACTATCTCGTATCGTTAAATTCGCAGGCGTAGTAATTGCCAGGCCATGTCCCCTTTTTACGAATTCATGAATCATCGCCAAAGTAGAATCATTTTCAGGATCCATTTCATCCCAGGGATACATTATAAAACAAACATTCATACGTGGAATTTTGAATTTTAAAGATACTAATTCTGGCAAAACCACTAAATAATTCTCTTAGTAAGTTTTAAATAAGAATATTTATTGACCGTAGACCCTGAAATTATCAAACCCCGCGAAATCAGCATCCCCATTCTGTCTAATTCGAACCGAGATTCTAACGTTGGTCACTGTACTGGGAATATTAATAGTTTCGGTTCCTTCAATTGTTAAATTTGCGATACCATTTACAAGCGAAACAATTCCCTGACTTATATCATCATGAAAAATCTCGTACTGCACATCATCCCCGGCATCAAATTCAAAAACGTCGTAATCGAAAGCTACACGTGCATTTATCACACTGGTAATATTTACATTCACAAAAGCAATTTCATGCCAGATATTGCCTCCCGAGATAGCATTGTTGAGATCTCTACATGCTAAAAAATTACCACTAACAATATCAATTGCCGAAGTATTTCCAGATCCCAAATCATTTCCTACCATCCAAATGTCATTGGTTACATTATATGAAACCGGGGTAAGGCTATAATTCCAATTTATATTGGTATCGAAGTCTTGAGCCGCCAGTGTATTGACTAAAGTGCTAAGAGTATAAATTGTTTCCCAGTTTATTCCATTCCAGATTTCGAATGTGCCTGTGCTTTCCACGAAAACAAGCAGTCCGGTATCTAGAAAACTTGGGCGAATGGCATCTCTATGAGCTTGTACAGCTACTCGTGCGGGCATAAAACCCTTATAAGGTGCCGTGCCATTAGTGGTTCCACTTACTTCCAACATCGAAGCCCGGCTAGGATTCATTGTTCCAATCCCTACTTGCGCTAAGATCTTTATACAAAAGAAGCAGCTTACGAAAAAAATAATTGGTTTTTTCATGACTATGAATTTTTGAAAAGTTCATAGCCATCACTTTATAACAAGAAATAGAAACGCTAGGCGTATGAACCTAGGGAAGTTGAAGTAACAGTAAAGTTATGAAATTGTTATAAATAAAAAAAGTGTCTATTGTTTTGGATAGTTATCGTCCCAATCTTTCACGTGTGGTTCTCCTAATTTTCCTTGAGATTTTGCAACCATCATAGAAACCGTGGCATCACCAGTAACATTTACAACGGTACGACACATATCTAAGGGTCGGTCTACAGCAAAGATTAGTGCTAATCCGGCTTCAGGAATACCGGCCTGAGCCAATACAATAACGAGCATCACCATCCCCGCACCCGGTACGGCAGCAGAACCAATAGATGCTAAAGTTGCGGTCGCTATAATTCCTAATTGAGTGCTAAAGGAAAGATCCATTCCAAAAGCCTGAGCAATAAAAACTGCGGCGACAGCTTGATATAGACTCGTTCCATCCATGTTGATAGTTGCACCAATTGGAAGTACAAAACTGGTCACTTCTTTTTTTACACCAAGGTGTTCCTCAACTCTTTCCATAGTTACTGGAAGTGTCGCCGCGCTCGAACTTGTTGAAAAAGCCAAAAGCTGTGCTGGTGCGATTCCGTTAAGAAAGAATGCAGGGCTTTTCTTAGTAAAGATCCATACAAACGATATATAAACACCAATCATTAGTAAAAGTCCAAGAACAACACAAAGTGCATACATTCCCAAGGCTGCAAACAGATCGGCACTAGGGGCTTCGACTATGAGCGCTGCGAGTAATGCAAATACACCATAGGGCGCTGCAAGCATTATGAGATCGATCATTTTGAGAATAACCTCATTAAAGCCATCAATAAATGCTTTAACGGGGGCAGAATCCTTTTCAGGAATTAAAATTAATCCTATTCCGAAGAAGATTGCGAAGAAAATTACTTGAAGCATATTCCGATTGTCTGAAGATGCTCCAATTATGTTATCGGGTACTATATCTATTAGTGCCTGAAGAGGTCCAGCGTCCTTTTGCTGTTGGGCTTGTTGTCGACGCATTTCTGCTTCACCACCATATGCTTCTACGAGTTCAGTTCGTGTATCCTCGGAAATAGCTTTCCCGGGTTTTACCAAATTTACAATTCCAAGTCCTATAGAAACGGCAATAATCGTAGTTATAATATAAGTTACGATTGTTCGAAGTCCCATTTGTGAAAGGCTGGAAATATCCTTAAGATCTGAGACCCCCTTAATTAATGATGCAAGTATTAACGGTACCGCAATTAACTTTAATGCTTTAATAAAGATCGTTCCAAAGGGCTTAATCCAGTCTCCAATGAAGCCGGGACCCCAACTAAAGTTAGTTAACACAAAAGCGAAAATGACTCCTAATGCCATTCCTAATAATATTTGCCAGTGTAATGCCAGTTTTTTCATAAATACGATATCGTTATTCTATGTTCTTCGAGAAAGATACAGATTATCTCTTAGAGTTTACTTAATTTATTTTGTAACCAGAAATCGGCTATAACCAACGCAGCCATAGCTTCTACTATAGGAACTGCTCTTGGTACAACGCACGGGTCGTGTCTACCCTTTCCCTGCATTTCAACTATATTTCCGTCTTTATCTATCGTTTGTTGTGACTTCATAATGGTGGCTACCGGTTTAAATGCTACATTAAAGTAAATATCTTCGCCATTGCTTATTCCGCCCTGCACTCCCCCACTAAAATTCGTTTTTGTACTTCCGTCTTTATTGAATGAGTCGTTATGCTCACTCCCTTTTAGCCGCGTTCCGGCAAAGCCGCTACCAAATTCAAAACCTTTAACTGCGTTAATAGAAAGCATAGCTTTTCCTAATTGGGCATGTAATTTATCAAATACCGGCTCCCCTAATCCGATGGGTACATTCTGAATCACACAGGTGACAATACCACCAACAGTATCTCCCTGCTTTCTAATATCTTTAATATATGCCTCCATCTTAGTTGCCATTTCAGCATCTGCACATCGCACTGGATTCTTTTCTATTTCTGAAAAGTCTACTTCGGAATAATCTTTCTGAAGCTGTAATTCTCCAACTCCCGAAACATAGGCTGTTATTTTAATACCTTTTAATAATTGCTTCGCGATTGCAGCTGCGGCAACTCTACATGCTGTTTCTCTGGCTGAAGATCTTCCGCCTCCACGGTAGTCTCGTATTCCATATTTCTTGTCAAAGGTATAATCGGCATGAGAGGGTCGGTAAGCGTCTTTGATATGCGAGTAATCTTTGGACTTAGCGTTGGTGTTTTCAATAATAAATCCAATGGGGGTACCGGTAGTGACACCTTCAAAAATTCCGGAAAGAAATTTCACAGTATCCGGCTCCTTACGCTGGGTGACAATGGCCGATTGACCGGGCATTCGGCGCTTCATTTCAGTTTCTACTGCTGCAAGATCTACGGTTAGTCCTGCCGGACAACCATCAATTATTCCTCCTATAGCTTCACCATGTGATTCTCCGAAGGTGGTTATATTGAAAATCTTTCCGAAGGAATTACCTGCCATAGTAGTGTTTTGAACAAATGTAAATCTTACAACCGAATATTAAAAATAAACGCCGGTGATTATATTTTAGATATTTATGCCATTCTGCATGAGCATTGCAAAATCACTCCGTCATTTTTTGAGTATAAATTAACAATCCTTGGCAGTTAATTAACTTTTTTGATGATAAATTGAAACTATCTTCGTTAAAAAAAAAATAGAATCTCATGAAAAAATTATCAATTTTAGTTTTTGCAATTTTAGGTATGGTGTTAAGCGCTAACGCTCAGGGAATTTCTGAAAATGCGATCGGTTTAAGGTTAGGTGACAACGATGGTTTTGGAGCCGAAATAAACTATCAGCGTGCTTTAGATGAAGACAACCGCCTTGAATTTGGTTTAAGTTTTCGTGATAATAAGCGAGTAAGTGCTTTTAAACTTGTTGGGATATATCAATGGGTCTGGAACATTGATGGCGGTTTCAATTGGTATGCTGGTCCGGGTGCCGGTGTTGGTCAAATTGGTTTTAAAGACGAATTTTTCGACAATAGAAGCAATGAGACCTTTGTATTTGCGGCAGGAGATATCGGATTAGAATACAATTTTGATTTCCCACTCCTCGTTTCGATTGATTTCAGACCTGAATTCGGCTTCGGAGATTACCGCGATGACGTTTCGTTCGATATAGCGTTAGCTGCACGGTACCAGTTCTAATAAATATTCCCGATTATGTACATAAGCTCCGATTTTTAAAAGAAATCGGGGCTTTTACAATTTATATATAGGTAAAAACCTCTTTTTTATCTAAGCATTTTTTTGCAATTTTATGATTGTCAACTAAATAGCTAACAAATGGAAACCCATTATGTAGATCTTCATTGCCATCCTTCCCTGAAACCTTATAGTAAAAGCTTTAAATATGAACCTCAAAAAAAGAATATTCTCGATGCGGGGAGAAAAAATTCTATTTGGCACTATAGTCCGCCAAATAATCTGGAAAAATTCTTAAACCGGATTATTACACTTACAAAATTTACTCAAACCGATATGACCGCTTTAGCCAAGGCCAAAAGCAAAGTAGTAATTGTGAGTCTGTACCCTTTTGAAAAACATTTTCTATCTAAACGTGTTTGGGGATGGAAAGGTTTTACTGATCTGTTAGTGAATCTGGCTGCTAGTATAAGCCAGAGTAGAATCGATTACGTGCTTAATCACAAAAACTATTTTACCGATCTCGTTGATGAACTTAATTTCTATAAAGAACTGCACAATCAAGTGCAGCATATAGATGGCAATATTTATACTTATAAACTGGTAAAGAATTTTCAAGAAATTGAAGCGAATTTTACGAAGGAAACTCCTAATAGAAAGATAATAAATATTGTGTTAACAATTGAAGGGGGACATGCATTCAACACGGGTTTAGACATGAATACAGACACAGCAGATCCGGAAGAAGTATTGGAAAATGTCAGGAAAGTTAAAGGCTGGGAATATCGCCCGATGTTTATCACATTTGCACACCATTTCTATAATGAGCTCTGCGGGCATGCACGAAGCATAAGTATCAGTGCATTAAAAGAAAATCAGAATCGGGGTATGAACACAGACCTAACTAAATTAGGCACTCAGGTTTTAGCATCGCTCTTAGATAATACGAACAACGACCGGATATTGATAGATGTTAAGCATATGAGTACTGCGTCCAGACAAGCGTATTATGATATTCTGGATGCCAATTTTCCAGCCGAAAAAATTCCAATAATAGTTAGTCATGGAGCTTGTACAGGGACTGTGTCAGTTACTAATAATGAACATTCAAACTACGCCGATCACATAAACTGGTTTAATAATATAGATATAAATATCTATGATGACGAAATTGTTAGAATTGCAAAGAGCAATGGGATCTTCGGCCTGCAACTCGATGAGCGGCGGATTGGAAGTAAGGACGCAATCAATGATTCGAAGATATATTTTCCAAATAAGCGTAAGCAACTTCGAAAAAAATCCCTTTTAGTCTGGCGGCAAGTGCAACATACTGCAGAAGTACTCAATTCTGCCGGACTCTTTTGCTGGGGTATTCAATCGATAGGAAGTGATTTTGACGGCATAGTAAATCCGATAAAAGGACTCTGGACAGCTGAAAACATTAAAGATCTTGGCGAAGAAATGGTACATCACGCTGAAGCCTATTTAAAAGTAAACAGAAATCGATTACATAATTTTAACCGTATTTCTGCCGAAACTATCATTGAACATATTTTGCACGAAAATGCAATGGAATTTATTAAAAACAACTACCGTTAGATCTCAATTTTGTTCAATGCTTTTGCATATACCTCTTCGTATAATGGAACGATATTTTTCGTATCAAACTTGTAAGCTGAAGTCTTCGCCTGCTGCTTGAACCTTGCTAAAGTTTCCGGGTCACCCAGAATTTTAAGCGCGTTATCCGCCATTTCAGAAACATTTCCA
Source organism: uncultured Ulvibacter sp. (assembly GCA_965367015.1). GTDB lineage: Bacteria > Bacteroidota > Bacteroidia > Flavobacteriales > Flavobacteriaceae > CAXBES01. Next base: position 23,691 of record CBDUGY010000017.1, on the reverse strand, counting down.
ACATCACTTAAATAACCGCTAACCCCCTGTTCATTTACTTCTGAAAGTCCACCGGTATTACTTGAAATTACGGGAACACCGCAGGCCATAGCTTCTAATGCTGCCAGACCGAAACTTTCTTTTTCAGAAGGAAGCAAAAATAAGTCGCTAAAGCATAAGATTTTATCGATCTCGCTACTATTTCCTACGAATACAACTTTCTCTTGTATCCCTTTTGTTACACATAATTCTTCCATCGCTTCTTTCTCCGGACCGTCACCTACAATAATAAGTTTTGCCGGAGTTGCTTTTCTAATCCGATCAAAGATTTCAATTACATCTTGAACGCGCTTTACAGGTCGTAAATTACTTATGTGCGTAATGATATGTTCATGTTTTTCCGCCATTAGGTCACGCTGGCAATCGGTATAAGGATTCTCTTGTTTCGCCATATCGATAAAGTTTGGCACAACAGTAATGTCATTTTTTATATCGAATAAGCGTAATGTGTCTTCCTTTAAGCTCTGCGATACAGAAGTTACCATATCACTTTCGTTTATACTGAAAGTAACAGCAGGCTTATAGAAAGGATGATTCCCAACCAGGGTAATATCTGTTCCGTGAAGGGTTGTTACCATAGGAATATGGATTCCTTCCGAAGCAAGCATTTGTTTAGCCATATATCCGGCATAAGCATGCGGAATAGCATAATGAACATGTAGCAGGTCAATTTTATACAATTTCACCATATTCACCAATTTGCTGGAAAGAGCAAGCTCATAGGGTTGAAAGTGGAATAGTGGATATTCAGGTACTGTAACCTCATGGAAATGCACATTGTGAGATATTAATTCCAGCCTTACAGGTTGTCTATATGTTATGAAATGAACCTCATGGCCTCTATCGGCAAGGGCAATTCCGAGTTCTGTGGCTACTACCCCACTTCCTCCAAAGGTTGGATAACATACGATTGCTATTTTCATAATTGTTTATTCATTAGTATAATCGATTGCTTCATAGATCGCCTCTTGAATATTACTTCTTAGGTTACTGCTAATGATCTTTCTATTATCGGCACTGGGATAGGTTCTATTCGATAAAAAGACATATACAATCTCCTGTTCAGGATCTGCCCAGGTGAAAGTTCCTGTAAAACCACTATGCCCAAAACTCGTCATTGATACACAGCCACACGTTGGACCGGAATCACCCAATTGGGGTTTATCAAAACCAACACCTCTTCGCACATCGCTATCACAGTAATAACAAGTATTAAATGCCTTCATAGTTTCGGGTGAAAAGTAACGTTTACCTCCGTAATATCCATCCCAGAGATACATTTGCATGATCTTGGCAACATCATTGGCGTTACTAAAAACCCCTGCATGTCCGCTAACTCCACCCAACATAGCTGCTCCTTGGTCGTGCACGTAGCCATGAACTTTCTGCATTCTGAAATAATCATCTCTTTCTGTTGGCACTATATCTGCTTTAGAAAATTTTTCCAGAGGCAGGTAAGTTGTATAATTTGCGCCCATTGGCTCGTATAAATTTCGTTGCACAAGGTCTTCCATAGAAGTCCCATAAAAACTTTCCAAGTACTTCTTCAATATATAATATGGTAAATCACTGTATTTATAACTTAGTCTGTTTCTCAATTCGCTCTCCCGAATTTGTTCGTAAATACTATCCTTAAAATCGGATCGAATGTAAAGATCTTCAGCAACTTTTATTGAAAACTTTTTACTGGCTTTTTTGGAATAATATTTTGTGTCGGGAAGTTTTGTAACTGAATCAATTGTCGCTACATAAAAAGGAATCCAGGCCTTGAAGCGGGCATAATGCGACAACATGGCCTTTAGCGTGATATTAGCCTTATTCGAATTTTTGTATTCTGGAAGCATTTCAGAGAGCTTGGTGTCCATGGATATTACACCTCGATCCATAAGTTCCATCACCAAAGGCAAGGTAGCCAGGATTTTTGTGAGAGAAGCAACGTCGTAGATATCATTCGATTTAACCAAATTCTTTCTACTTTGAGTATGATACCCAAAATTTTTATCATAAATGACCTTACCCTTCCGTGCTATAATAATTTGGGCACCCGGCATCATTCCTCCCCACAAGCCATTTCGAGCTAAGGTGTCTATTTTTTTGAGCTTGTAACTATTCACTCCAACACTTTCAGGTGTACCGTATTGTAATCTTCGTAAAGATTTCGTTTGAAAGTGGGTATTTACCGGAAAGTCTTCACCAAGACTTACAGGTAATTTTCCTTTTGCTTCTCTGGCTCCGAAAATTAGTTGAGCCGATAACTCCTGAGAAACTTTACTGTTTTGATACGACAAGATAATGCCTTCAAAATTAGCCGAAGTCTTAAGATCTAATAATGCGTATGGTCTGGCAAATACATCGAGTATCACGGTGTTGGTTCTGGCAATCTCATAAATCCAAACAAGTTCTTTATCTGTAATCTTATAGTCTTTCCACGGGTTTTCATTCGATTTATGGAAGCCAATGATCACATAGTTATACTTTTGAAGTTTTTTAATATAGTCGTCAAGATTATTTGCTTTAACCCAATCTACACCCGCGTATTTCCGCAATTGATCTAAGAAATCTTGTCCGCTATCATCTCCAAAATTAACATAGGCAATCTTTTTCTCCTGAAGATCCTTAATTGGAAGAATGGCCCGATCATTTTTTAATACGGTGAGCGCATTTTCCATGGCTTCTTCGTACAGAACGTCATCCAGAACAGAGTTCAAGTCTTCAACTAAATAATTCGTATTAACAGGCTTGTATTTGTTTAATCCTACCTTGTATTTGGCGTATAAAATTTTCTTTACTGAATGTGCTAAACGATCTTCTTCGATGACTTTTTCACGATATGCATTTATGAATAATTGATGCGCTTTCGGAATGTCTTCAGATATCAACAGAACATCATTTCCTGCAAGAAACGCAGCAAGGTCGATCTCACCCGGTTTCTTGAAATCGGCAGCTCCTTTCATATTCAAAGCATCTGTAAATACGAGGCCGTTAAATCCTAATTCACCTTTCAAAAGCTCTGAAACAATAGTTTTAGATAATGATGAGGGAAAATTACTTCGAGATTCTAAAGAGGGTACATTTAAATGTGCCACCATAACGCTACTTAAACCTTCACGTATTAGTCGACGATAAGGATAAAGTTCAACACTATCGATTCGTGCCTTCGTAAAATTGATGGTTGGTAATGTTTCGTGTGAGTCCTTATCTGTATCTCCATGGCCCGGAAAATGTTTCGCGTTTGCCAATACTCCGGCGCTTTGTAACCCTTTCATAAATGCCAGGGATTTCTCAGTAACATTGTCGCGGTCTTCACCGAAAGATCGGTTTCCGATAATAGGATTGTTCGGATTCGTATTAATATCGACCACCGGTGCAAAATTAATATGCATTCCCATCCTTTTAGTATGCTCTCCGATACGCTTTCCGACTTTTTCAACAATGTTGTTATCAGTTATAGCTCCTAAGGTCATATTCCAGGGATAAGCGTAAGTTGAATCGAGACGCATCGCAAGTCCCCATTCGGCATCCATCGCCATCATTAATGGAACTTTGGATATGGCCTGCAGCTCATTATTAATCTTTGCCTGTCGCTGTGGGCCACCTTTAGAAAATATCACCCCGCCAATGTATTGATTTGCAATAAGATTTTTGGTTGCGGTAATGGTTTCTTCCGAAGCGCTCGAGTAAAGAACAGGCATAAATAATTGTCCTACTTTCTCCTGAAGCGACATATTTCCATAAATACTATCTACCCATCTCTTCTGATTTTCGAAATCTTCTTTAACGATTAACGGATTGATTTGCTGTGCGAATACAGCGATAAAGGATAGCGTAAATATTGAGGTTGCAAGCAGTTTTTTCATATACGGGGGGTTGCAAAAACTATGCTAAAAATCTATTGTGCCAACTTTCTTTAGCAGGCACTTCCCAATTTTCAAGATATTCTGCTTTTGTATTGACTAGATTATTGAAAACGATTGTATTAGGTGAAACAGATTTAGCTTTCGCCATTTTTCTGAAATCACTCAAAGATTTATGTGCAATATAATCACCGCTGTAAAAAGTCACGTTCATTTTATCGAGTAGATCTATACCCAATTCTTGTTCTAGAGATTGAATAAATTTTACAGATGCATCAATGCTACATCCGGAAGCTGAAGCATTCGCCTGATTGAGTCCGAATACGATGAAGCGATTATATTTTATCTCAAATCCTGCTTCGAGATCCGATCCGTGAGCGGTCCAATTTTCTAAAAAGGTTTCAATCTTCGGGGATATAGAATCGACTTCTTCGTCACTTAATTTTCGGTTTGACTGATAGACCCAAATTCTTGAGTCTTCCGGTAAATTTTCGAAATTTGTTATCATAATTCATCTGCATTAGCGATCATTTCGGCAACATCCATCACTTGTATCTCGCCTTCCTTTTCTTTGCCTTTCACACCATCAGTAAGCATTGTATTACAGAATGGACAACCGGCTGCAATAATATCCGGCTTGACTTCTATTGCTTCTTCGGTACGCTCGATATTGATCTCTTTGTTTCCGGGTTCAGCTTCCTTGAACATTTGAGCACCACCTGCCCCACAACACAGTCCGCGTGATTTGCATCGTTTCATCTCTACTAATTCTACTTCTAATTTCTGAAGTAATTCCCGCGGCGCTTCATATTCTCCATTTGCCCGACCGAGATAACAAGGATCGTGAAAGGTGATTCGTTTTCCTTTGAACTTTCCGCCTTCAACTTTTAACCGACCTTCGTCCAGCAGGGTTTTTAAAAATTGTGTATGATGTAAAACTTCGTAATTGCCGCCAAGCTCAGGATATTCATTTTTTATAGTATTGAAACAATGCGGACAAGCAGTAACAATCTTTTTTACTTCATAAGCATTCAGAACTTCAATATTTCCCATGGCTTGCATCTGAAAAAGAAACTCATTTCCAGCGCGTTTGGCAGGATCTCCCGTGCAACTCTCTTCGGTACCTAAAACAGCAAAATCGATATTTGCGTTATTGAGTAACCTCACAAAAGCTTTGGTTATTTTCTTCGCTCTATCGTCGAAACTTCCGGCGCAACCTACCCAGAATAAAACTTCCGGTTGTTTTCCTTGCGCCATATACTCGGCCATTGTGGGTACTTTTATTGCTTCACTCATGATTATTCTTCAAATACCTGAATTGTTACTTTCTTTTCTACCATATCGGTAAATTTACCTTTATAACGAGTAGCTTTCACTAAGTGATTATCTACCCAATGATAATTTCCACCACGTGGTTTTCCCATTAAAAGCGAATGATACTTAAAACCATGCTTATCGAGCCAGTATTCAGTAATCTCGCGATGTGCTTCAGTTCTTGACGTAAAGAAACATATCACATGCCCTTGATCGTACCATTTATTTAATGTCTTTAAAGCATCCGGAAAAGGTTCGCATGTTCCCATACGTTCCGGCTCCTCGTTTGGAATATCGTCTGTAATAGTACCATCAATATCTATAAGATAGTTCTTAATGTCTTTAGGCAAAATCGGACTCACATGTGAACCCTTCTCTACCTTATCATGCAGCATTTTTTCTACCTCTTCTTTTTTCATAATTACGCTTCGTTTTTCCAGTTTAGGCGATCCATCTGGTTGTAAGGCCAGGGAGCACCGTTATTTTCTATATTAGTCATAGCACCATTTAGTTCGGTGGGTGCCGCAGATTGTTCCATTACCAAATATTGACGCATTTCCATAATTATCGATAATGGATCAATACTTACCGGACAGGCTTCTACGCAAGCATTACATGTAGTACAGGCCCATAATTCTTCCCGTGTTATATAATCGTCAAGCAATTGCTTGCCGTCTGGCTTGAATTCTTTATTTGCGTCGATATTTTTACTCACTTCTTCCAGACGGTCCCGAGTATCCATCATTATTTTACGCGGTGAAAGCTTCTTTCCTGTAAGATTTGCGGGACATTCGCTAGTACAACGTCCACATTCTGTACATGTATATGCATTTAGAAGTTGAATCTGACTTAGGTCCATCACATCACTGGCACCAAACTTTGCCGGCACTTCGGCACCTTCAGCAGGTGCAGCAAATGGATCGGCGTTGGGATCCATCATTAGTTTAACTTCATTAGTGACAGCTTCATTATTTTCAAATTTTCCTTTAGGAGTAACTCTTCCGAAGTAAACATTAGGAAATGCCAATAAAATATGAAGATGCTTTGAGAAATAGAGGTAATTAAGGAATATTAAAATTCCTATAATGTGTAACCACCAGGCAGTTCTTTCAATTATCACCAAAGTGGCTTCGGAAAGATTTTCAAAAAGAGGTGTAACAAACTGACTAACAGGAAACATACCCGCTTCTATATAATGTGGAGCTCCAAGTCTTTGTAACTGAAGATCTGCAGCGTTCATAGTGATAAAAAGAATCATTAATACCATTTCAAAATATAAAATGATATTCGCATCATTCTTCGGCCATGCCGTCATTTCTTTAGCCCAAAATCTTTTTATTCTCTGAATATTTCTACGCGTCCAGAATAATATTACTCCGATAAATACGAGCAAGGCCAGTATTTCAAAAGTTGCAATAAGAATATCATAGAAGCCGCCTAAAAATGCAAAGATTCGATGTGTTCCGAAGATACCATCAATAATTATTTCTAAAACTTCAATGTTGATAACGACAAAACCAACATAAACTATAATATGCAGTAAACCTGCGACCGGGCGAACAACCATCTTGGATTGCCCAAGTGCGATTCGAAAAACATTGCCCCAACGTTCCTGAGGTCGGTCGGGTTTCTCAATACTTTTACCTAATTTAATATTACGGATGACTTTCCGGATGTTTATGGTGAAAAAACCAATACCGGCAATGAGTGCTAATACGAAGAGAATATTTGGAAGGTATTCCATTTTTTTTATTGGTCTGGATATTCTGGTGATACATATTCTTTCTGTTTTTTACCAAAAACTGAAATATGTACGTAACGCTTAGGGTTCAACTTTAAATCTTGCAGCAATTGTTCTAATTGCCGCGATGCACCTTCAAGATTATCATATAATTGATCGTCTTTCAACAGCTTGCCAACTGTGCCTTCGCCACTATCCAGTCCGGTAACCAATGCGTCGAATCTGTCGACCACATTTTGTAAGTCACTTACCAGCTTCCCTGTCTCTAACTGTGCTAAAGAATCGGAAAGTTTTACAAAATTGGCCGACATATCATCGAGATTTGTAAAAGTGCGATTTAATTTTTCTGTATTGTCTGCAAGTAGATTGTCTAAACTTTTTGAAGCACCATTGAAAGAGCGCATAGTAGAATTCAGGTTCTGAATAGCTAGTTTTAGGTTATCACGAGTATCTTCATCAAGAACATCGGTTACACTTAATAGTAGCGTATCGACTACTGCCAAGGTATTATTTACTTTTCTCTCCAGTGGTCCTAATGCTTTGGAAACTGCTGTAAGCATACCGTCTTCAATTTCTCCCCTTAAAGTATCGCCACTTTGAGCAATATTACCTGCCTCGTATTTTGGAAAAATTCCGATAGACTTCCCTCCTATTAGTCCGCTACTGTAAATACGTACTAAACTGGTTTTAGAAAAATCAAAATCCTCTTCTACGGTTAATTCAACAATTAATCCTCCGGCCTTATCGGCGAACTTAATATTCTGAACTTTTCCTACACCAAAACCGTTGATAGTTACGGGAGCACCTTTTGCTAAACCTTCAACATTCTGATATTTTACAAAAAAGGTACGGTTCTTTTCTAGGAGATTAGTTCCTTTTAAATAGCTGTAACCAAATATAAATAGGAGGATGGCACCAATGGCAAGAATTCCAGTTTTTACTTCTCTTGTGAGCTTCAAAGGGTTAATTTTAAGATTCCAACAAATTTAGGATAAATATAAAAATTAACGGTATTATTTATCCTGTGTTTTTAGTACTTCAGAAAGATTTAACTTTTTGGAACCTTTATAGGCAACTACAAAAGCTGAAGAATACCCTTTCTCCTGAGCGAAGGTCTTCATTAATTGAATTTTGTTATAATCGGAAGTATTTCCGTAGAAATATTTATACAGTGCCCCTTCCTGATCTCTGGTCACATCTTTTAGTCCGTTGAAATTTCTCGGCTTGGGATCAAGCTTTTTACTACTGGCGGCAAGTTGCACTTTAAATGTAATTCCCTCGAAGATTTTTTCATCGGTGGTTTCAATAGCTTTTTCTATTTCTTCCTCAGTAATTTCCGGGTTCTGCGCTTTGGATGTCGCGAGTGATAAATTATTTCTGTAAGTAATAATACCCTTGGCAATCTCTCGTGCCATCTCCCTCCTACCTTTAGCTGAATTTACATAGGGACCTTCGGTATTATGGGTTAAAAAACCCAGCTCTATTAGAATACTAGGCATATATGAATGGTGCAAAACCCAAAAAACGTCTTGCTTAACACTGCGATCTTTTCTTTTAAGATTGTTTACGATATTATTTTGTACCAGGCCTGCCAGCATGATGCTCTGATCCAGATATTCTTCTTGCATCAAGGTAAGTCCTATTAAAGATTCGGGTGAGCTGGGATCAAAACCGGCATATTTTTCTTCATAATTATCTTCGAGGAAAATAACTTCATTCTCCTTTTTGGCAGTATTTAGATTTTGAGAGCTTTTATTTAAACCCATTACGAAGGTTTCAGCTCCGTATGCCTGAGTGTGGTGTGAATTACAATGAATAGAAACAAATACATCGGCATCAACCTTATTGGCGACAGGTGCTCTTTCGTCTAATTCAATAAAAACATCGGTTTTGCGTGTATATAAGACCTTAAATCCAGGTGTATTCTCTAAAATTTTTCCCACCTGTAGTGTTACATCCAAAACGATATCCTTTTCTTTATAGCCATTACCTCTGTTCCCGGGATCCTTACCTCCATGACCGGCATCTAAAACGATAATAAATGGTTTTTGGGTATTGTTTTTGTTCGCAGAAAAGGAGGGTGCAGAAATGATCCCTGTCGCGAGCACTAAAAAAAGAAAAATTTTCGTTTTCATATTGATTAAACGCAAGTTAAAAGTCGTTATTTTAAAAAAATGAATTTAGAAATCACAGCCGAAAAAAATATGCTTAATTTTGAGGTTTCAAAAACTAAGCCAAAAGGGCTGTCTTTTATTTTCGTTTCAATTTAGTACAAAAGTGAATAAACTTTATGACAGTTCCAATATGTAAATTATGAAAAACTATTTTTTAATAGGAATACTAATTTATATCATGAAAACTACGAAATAATAGTATCGAAGCATTGCAGACAAAAAAGCAATTTTTATCGGTTTTTATCTTTTTACTGCTAGTGAGCAGCGCTTCGATGTATTCGCAAGATATTCCTCCCAAGAATGAAGTGGAAATCCCTTCCGAAGAAGAATTGGAGACGGTTACTAAAGACACTCTCACTATTCCAATTCGCCCCCAGATAGATGAACGAAATGATGTTTTGATCGATACGGTTAAAACAGATACGATTAAACCCCAGAAGGAGTTACTAACTGATGTTGTGACCTACTATGGCGAAGATTACGTTTTTATTGATCGCGATAAGAATAAGGTATATATGTACAACAAAGCGTACATAATCTATGAAGATATGCGCATTGACGCCGGTTTAATAATCTTAGACTATAATAAAAATGAGGTCTACGCTAAAGGTATTGACAGCGCAGGAACATATACACAAAAACCACTTTTTGTACAAGCTTCTAATGAAGTGCGTCCCGATTCGATTCGATTTAATTTTGATACACAAAAAGCACTTGTATTTAATTCCAGAACCGAACAGAATGGGTTTAACGTTATGGCTGAAGTCACGAAGAAAGAAAATGATTCTGTTGTATTCCTTCGGAATGTAAAGTTTACTACGGCAAAAGATATTGAGAATCCTGAATATTATTTTTATACGCGTAAGGCTAAGTTTGTTCCTAAAAAGAAAATTGTTACCGGCCTTACTAATATGTACATTGCTGATGTTCCTACGCCAATAGGGCTTCCATTCGCCTTTTTTCCGCTAACTGAAGACAGAGCTTCAGGTTTTATCATTCCTACAATAGGTGATAATAGTGATCGAGGTTTCTTTTTTCAAAATGGAGGGTACTATTTAGCATTGAATGACTATTTAGATCTCACACTCTTGGGTGATTACTACACTAATGGAAGCTATGGTTTGCGTGCAGAGTCTACCTATTCACTGCGTTATAAATTTCGCGGAAATATCAATATTCGATATGAAAGCCTGATTAATAGTGAACGAGGGTTCCCAGATTTTAGTCAGAGTACGGCCTATAACATTCAATGGAGTCATTCACAAGACCAAAAATCGAGTCCGAGTTCCAGATTTTCTGCATCTGTAAACTTGGGATCCAGCAGATATTTTCAGCAGTCTATCAATCAAATAAACAATGGAAGCGCATTGGTAAATAACCTGAGTTCTTCTATTTCCTACAGTAAAACTTTTGAAGGCGAACCTCAGGTAAATAGTACGGTAGCGCTTACCCATCAGCAAAATTCGCAAACTCAGGAAATAAACATGGCATTGCCCAATGTTACTACCGCTGTCTCTCGAATATTCCCGTTCGCTCCTAAAACCGGTGTAAAAAAGGGTATTATCGATAACATTAATTTTCAATACGACTTTGCAGCCGAGAATAGGATCAAGACCGTAGATTCATTATTTTTTAAATCCGAAATGTTTAATGATGCATTGGTTGGAGCAAGACATAGAATACCGGTAAGTACTAATTTTAAGATACTGAAGTATCTAAGTGCTTCAGCAAGTTCCACTTATCAGGAAACTTGGACTATCAAAACTTTCGATCAACGTTATGACGCAGATGCTAACGACGGTGCAGGTGGAGTAGTGAGAGACACAATTAACGGGTTTGATAGATATGGCACATATAATTTCACAACAAGTGTGGGAACTACTGTATACGGTACTTTCAATTTTGGAAAAGATAAAAAGATCCAGGCATTGCGGCACGTAGTTAGGCCGTCTATTAGTTATAACATAAATCCGGGCTTCGATCAGTTTTATGATGAATATATTATACAATCGGCAGATTCTTTAATAAATGATCAGGTGGTATCTTATTCCAGATTTGAGAACACATTGTATGGTGCTCCCGGAAAGACTTACAGTAGTAGTATTGGAATGTCCCTGAGTAATACCTTTGAAGCAAAGGTTCGCGATAAGGACTCCACGGCTACCGAAGCAAAGAAGGTCATTCTCCTGAACAATTTAAATTTCGCTACGGCTTACAATCTGGCTGGAGATTCTCTAAACTGGAGTCCGTTAAGATTTAGTGGTAGTATTCCTATAATTGATCGCCTGGACGTTAATTTTAACGGTTCCTTAGATCCGTATGCATTAAATAATAGCAATACGCGTATTAATAAATTCAATATTGATAATGGTGGGAGTCTTTTTAGACTAACCGGCGGAAATGTGAGTATAAACTATAGTTTTTCAAGCACGGATTTTGAAGGCGGTGGAAAAGATAAAGACAGAATAGACAATACCACTTTCAGAAATGGAGGTCGCCCCGATGATCTTTTTGGTGATGCCACGAATATAAATGACGGTTCGATTTTCGAGGAGGACGATGACGATACAGATCCAAAAGCCAATGATTGGTACAATTTTTCGATACCATGGGATTTGAGGTTAGCCTATACTATTACGTACAGCAATTCGCGACGTGAGGACGAAATCTCATCGCAGTCATTAATGTTCAGTTCTAATTTTGAGCTGTCTCCTCGCTGGAAAGTTGGGATGTCCTCAGGATATGATTTTAAGAATAAGGGAGTTACTATCACTCAATTCCGCTTTCAAAGAGATCTTGAAAGTTGGCAAATGAGTTTTAATTGGACGCCTATTGGAAGCATAAATACGTCATGGTATTTCTTCATCGGAATCAAATCTTCAATATTGAGCGATATCAAGTATGATAAAAGGCGTGAACCAGATAAGGGCCTCTAGAGCTAAAACTTAATTAACACTAAAAAACATGAAAAAAATAATCAATACCAAAAAGGCCCCAGCTCCAATCGGGCCCTACAATCAAGCTGTCTTAAAGGGAAACATGCTGTACACATCGGGACAGATTGCTTTGGATCCTAACACCGGAGAATTAGATGTAAAAGATATTATGTCTGAAACAAAACTGGTTATGGAAAATTTGAAAGCTGTTTTAACGGAAGCCGGAATGACCTTCGAACATGTTTTAAAAACTTCCATCTTCATAAGTGACATGAAAAACTTTGCTTCCATAAATGAAGTATATGCAACATATTTTAATGAAGCAACTGCTCCTGCACGAGAAACTGTAGAAGTGGCTAATCTTCCTAAGTATGTGAATGTTGAGATTTCGTTAATCGCATCGTTGTAAAATCGGAAGAAAAAAGGAGTACGATGTCCTTCAGCCGTAAATTTAAAATTGTTAGTTTTTTAACGGCAGTCCGAATTTTCGGTTTTACTGTTCTTCCGGTTCGTTACCTTTTGTATTAAAATTTACCGGGAACGAATTATCATCTGGAGTGATGGGAAGCTCATCGTCTGCTTCTAAGGTAAGTTTCTTGTTGAATAACTTATTTACCAGTTCACTGAAAGTATCGAAATCTACCGAATACGATACTCCAACCCCTTGTTCAAAGATTTGATCTTCACCGATAAATTGAATATCGGCCTGACGGTTAAAGAAGTTCATTCGCAAACTACCATCTGCATTTACTAGCCATTGTACTTCTATATCGCCTGCGATTGCAGTTTCATTTACCCCTCCAACAGGAACACCCACCTTCCCATTAATTAAAATTCTTTCGTTAATTTGTGTAGTAAGCGTAATCCCTACCCTATCTGCAGGTTCCTGATTTGGAAGTTTAACACCTTGTGAATAATCTAAACCTACCGCAAATTTTCCATCCTGATCGGCAAATAGTTCGTTGACTAATCCGGAAACTCGTTCAACCAGTGTGCCGGCGAAAGCATTTGTTCCCTGGTATTCATCATTGACAAATTGACCTGATGCCAATAAGAATAGCGCCTGCTTTTGTCTTTCTTCTTCATTCTGTAATTTGTATTCCAACTCACTACGAACCGTGGAACTGGCTCTTGGAAATTCAATACGGAAATTTAAATTCGGTTGAATAATTTCACCTGTAAGATCTACCAAAACTTCTACGGGTATCCTTCTGTTTACTGAAGGATTATCCAGTAATATTGAAGGGTTAGCATCTACTTTATAACGCGCACTCAAATTTAAACGAGCTCTTTCTGGTACTCCATCCCAGTTAATGTTACCTCCCGGCACAACCTCAATGCTTTTTTGAATAATACCTCCGTATCTGAAATCATAAATCCCTTCAATAACAGTAAATTCCCCCCACATTTTAAACTTTCCGAGGGTATTGATACGTATCAACAGAATTCCATCTCCACGCCCTTTTAAAGTTGAATTATTTGCTTTATCTACAACCACTTCCACTTCAGCATTATCGTTAATGTCTAAATTGAAATCCAAGGTAAGTCCTTTCAGTTTTTCAGTAACCAATTTTTCCCCGCTAATCCGTGCCTTTTTTTCCTTAGGAGATAAAAATTTTATGAAGGAGTCATCACCGATAGATTCGGTATCGCTCAACGGAATTTTAAAAGTGGTTCCTTCTTCGGTGGTAGCTTCAACCTCTATTACCAATTCTTCTACCGGGCCGCTAATATCGGCAGTTCCGCTAATAAATGTAGTTCCGTAGTACAATGCATCTTCCTCAGCAGGAGTATCTAAAACAAGCAGTCTTTCTGGAGCACCTATACTTAAGTTTAGTGCCCAGTCACCAAAATTATCGTGCAAGGCACTTCCGGAGAAAGTTCCGGTAGTGTTGTATTTAGTGTCGGTAATAGTCGTTTGGCTAATTTTGAACTGACTCTTGGTGACATCAACTATAGTATTGTTTTCTAAATCGAAATCTGTATTTAAGAAGGGAATTTTTAAACCACTATTTTCTAATCTAAACCGGCCCAGGATGTCCGGTGATCTATAATTTCCTGAAACGCGCGCCGATCCCGATATCGCACCGCGTATGTCTGTTATCACATCAGCTCCAAACGGACTGAAGGCCTGCATATTGAAGTCGTCCAGAACGACATCCATCCTGATTTGAGGATTTTTACTGGAAACATCAATGTCGCCGATAGCACTTATCGATTTCACAGTTTCATTAGTAAGGCTTGTATTTATAGTATATTTCGTGAGATCCTGATTACCTGAAATTTGAAGATTTAAATCTCCAAAAGGAACTTCGTTTATAATTACATCATCAACTGTCACGGTAGAATTTGGATAATAACCTCCATTCTTTTGAAGAAAATCCAATTTACCATTCACATTACCGGAAAGTCTCAAACTATCGATATCGGGTGTAATATTACCAATGTTTACATTTCTGAAACGGACTTTCAAATCTTTGTAAGTGGAGTCCCGAAGCTCCCCTGCAAACTGTATTATTTCGTCATTATGGTTTAAAATCAGGGAATCAAGTCTAACTGTTTTAAAGTTATCATCAAATACAACCTTGTTTAAATTATTATTCTTTTCATTAATATACCAAACGTTGTCTTTGTAAGTTATGTCTGATTTTTTTACTCCTACTACCGATTTACCCTGTTTGTTTATAGTATGATAAAGCGAAAGGTTAAAGAGATCTTCCTTCTTCGTTCCTCCTTTAAACTCAGATCGTATATAAAGAGTATCATTTAAAGTTTTATTAATTATGTTTAGATCTGTAACATTATATACCCCGGTATATACCGAATCTACGGCAACAAAAGTAGTGTACAATGGGTTATCATTATCCACCTGAATATTTACTTTACTTAAGTAATTTTTGAATAATATTATCTCGGGAGAACGGAAATCGAGTTTAAATTTTGACTGATCTGAAGACACAGATCCTCTTACTTTAGTATTTTCACCGAGTTGTAATTGTGGGACGAAAACCTCAATTATTTTATTGTATACTACAAATTCATAATCGATAAATTGATTATTGGTCACTTCATTGGGAATAAAGTTGGCGTAGATGCTTCCTACTCCATTTCTGAAAAGATCCGGGATATCTTCAACTAAAAACTTTCCACTAATCTTTCCGTTAATAATATCAGGGGAATTAATTTCTATAGTACGAATGTCTTCGTTAAAAGATGAGCTTATCATAAAATCATCGAAATAGAAATCATCATCTTCACTTTGGTAGAATGTTTCTTTAAACGAAATCGTACCTCGGGCATTATCGATGGAAGTTCCATCCATATCCATAATAATACGACCTGCAAAAACAGAAACGCTATCTCTTTTAATCAGATTAAGTTTATTTAATTCGGCATACTCTACATTTGCTTCAAAATCGTACTGGTTAAAATCTTTGGAAACATTAACCAGTCCTTTAAAAGTTAGTTTTAAATTTGGATCATCAATAACAAGATCACCATTAAATAAAGGGTTCTTCAAATTTCCAGAAACTTTAATTTTTTGATAATTATATCCTTCAAAATTAAAAGAAGTAATAATTCCATTAATGGAAGTATTAACTGTGTTTTGCGTGAAACCGCGACCATCAAAGTTTAAGTCGGCTGTCGTGTTACCTAGTGAAGTTGTTCCCGCAATTTTTCCGAGGTTGAATTTATTCAGAATTATATTTCCCTTATAAAAAGCATTATCAAAATTGCCGATATTACCCATCACAAAATTGGCTTTAGCATTCCCGATGGTTGTGTTTATCGAGCTGTTCGTGATAAGTTCCTGACCAGAAACTGCAGTGGTACCCGTAAAGGTGAATGACCCCAGATTTTTTAATTCATTTGGTAAAATATCCCCTAAAACTCTGGGCATAAACCGTCGCAAATCGTAATAACTGGTTGAAATATTGTGGTTTCGAAGGTCAATACGATAGGTGTCGTCACCTCTAAACAAATCTTTGAAAGTGAAGTTACCCGTCACTGAGGTAGTTCCCGAACGCAGTTGAATATTGTTGAATGTAAAATTGTTTAGCGTCCCCTTTAAATTACCATCTAAAAAAATAATCTGATCTCCACCAAATTCATTATAAAAAATATTAAGATCGTTGGTGGAAACTTTACTATCCTTTAAATCTGCAACAATTTCTACATTATTGGTAAAGTCTGAAAAACGCGTTTCACCTATTAAAATTGAAATATCTCCCTGAACATCAGATTCTTTGGTTTTTAATGAAAGGTTTTTAAGAAAAATACCATCTAAGGCATATTTAAAATCCGCTTCAAGATCAGTAATTTCAAAACCTCTGTCGGCAATTAAACTTAATTCTTTTATATCCGCTTCTACTTCAGGTCCTGCTACCTGAAAATCATTTGCGAAGGCGTTGACATTTGTAAAATTGAAAATTAGCGGTTCCTCTAAATTTTCATCAATAATTTTAATATGACTATTTGATACACGTAGCGTATTTCCTGAAAGCATGAAAATTATATCACTTTTTGGAGCACCTGTATCAAATTTTTCGGCAAATATGCTCAGATTGTCATCTGTTTCATCCTTATAGGTCTTAACGTATAATTTTGCATCGCTAAGATTTAAGTTTCCGAAACGAAAATTATCTTCCAATAAGCTACTAAAACTTAAGACATCTGTTTGTAATTGGGTGGCATAGATTAAAGTATCGTCATGATGATCTGCAATGTATACCTCTCGTATATCGATTTCGCCCTTCCAATTAAGACCGAGACGATCAATACGAATATCGGTATTATAGGATTCGTTGAGATAATTGGTAACTCTTTTCGCTACCTTACTTTGAACTGAGGGAATAGAAAAAATTATCACTATAAGCACGAGTAGCAATACAATGATTGCAAAGGTGCGAAGTATTATTTTCCTAAGTTTTTTGATACGCTTTTAATGTTTTAATTTTACATTCAATAAACATGCCTTTTTGACTTTGAAACACAAAAACTGCTATATTCTTGGTATTGAATCTTCTTGCGATGATACTGCCGCCGCCGTGATAAACAACGGTGTTATTTTATCGAATGTTGTTGCTACTCAAAAAATACATGAGGAATACGGGGGTGTTGTCCCTGAACTTGCCTCTCGTGCTCATCAGCAAAACATTGTGCCGGTTGTGGACCAAGCACTTCGCAAAGCAAATATCGATAAAAATCAGTTAAGTGCCATAGCTTTTACGAGGGGTCCGGGACTCATGGGATCGCTGCTCGTAGGCACCTCATTTTCAAAGTCTTTGGCAATGGGATTAGGGATTCCTTTGATCTCAGTTAACCATATGCAAGCACATATACTGGCGCATTTTATTAAGGCTGAAGGACAGACATCTCCAAGATTTCCCTTTTTAGCACTTACTATAAGCGGTGGACATACACAGATTGTGAAAGTAAACGATTATTTCGACATGGAAGTGATAGGCCAAACAATTGATGATGCGGTTGGAGAAGCCTTTGATAAAAGTGCAAAAATATTGGGTCTACCCTATCCCGGAGGACCTTTAATCGACACCTATGCACAAAAGGGAAATCCGAAAGCGTATAAATTTACCAAACCAAAGGTGAGTCCGATGGATTTTAGTTTTAGCGGACTTAAAACTGCAGTACTTTACTTTGTGGAAAGAGAAGTTAAGGAAAATCCGGACTTTGTTTCTGAAAACATGGAGGACATTTGTGCCAGTTTGCAGTTTACAATTGTCGATTATTTAATGGATAAGTTGAAAAATGCTGTGAAGCATACAGGTATAACGGAAATTGCTATAGGTGGAGGTGTTTCAGCCAATAGTGGAATAAGGAAAGCTCTACTAGATGCTGAGACCAGATACGGATGGAAAACACATATACCTAAATTTGAATTCTGTACAGATAATGCAGCTATGATCGCAATGGTGGGAGAACTGAAATATAAGTACAGTATGTTCGAAGAAAACGATGTTGTGGCGAAGGCACGGATGAAATTTTAATATTGTAGAACTAGCGACACATGCAATTATTTTATGATCCAATTATTGTTGAGGCTTCGAAAGAAGTTGTTTTTAATAAGGAAGAAAGCCGACATATAGTTAAGGTTCTTCGCAAGCATGAGGGGGATTTATTGAATCTTACTAATGGGAAGGGTTATTTTTTTGAAGCAAGACTTTTAAGTACTAATCCTAAACAATGCATCGCACAAATAATTAAATCGGAAGAACAGCCTTCACTGCCCTATAAATTACATCTTGCTGTGGCGCCAACAAAATTGAATGACCGTTATGAATGGTTTTTGGAAAAAGCTACAGAAATAGGAGTAACGGAAATAACACCTATTATTTGTGATCATAGCGAACGGAAAGTTATAAAACCAGAACGCTACGAAAAAATTCTTCAGAGTGCAATGAAGCAATCGCTCAAAGCAAGACTGCCAATTCTACATGAGGCAATTCCGTTTAAGGAGTTTATTATACGAGATTTTTCAGAAGAAAAAAAATTCATTGCACATTGTGCAAATAAAGATAAAATCAGTTTGCAGTCGGCAATAACTAAAGAGACTTCCATTCTAATACTCATAGGCCCTGAAGGCGATTTCTCAGTAGATGAAATCACTACTGCACTACAAAATGGTTATCACGCGGTGAGTCTTGGCAATAGCAGGCTAAGAACTGAAACAGCCGCTATAGTCGCGTGTCATACTGTAGCTTTATTCAACGAAAAATAATAAATCGTCCGGCTAATACAACATCTGTAATTGACAAGAAAATCTTTTGAATGAGAATATTTCAAGCCTAAGGAAAATATGGGTGTGTATCTTAAATTTGGTGTAAAATTGATGTATTCGAAGATTTTTGCACGAATTCTTATTAACAATTCGAAAAGAAAATAGTGTTTTTTAGCGATTAAAGACAACTTATTATCGAAAGGAAGTTAAAATATTCAGAAAAATACTACAAAATAGAGTAAATTTTAGTACTTTCGCGTTCCTATAGAATGACAAGAAATTTATAATTAGAAAATGCCACAAACCAAATCCTACTATTTTGATTCTACTTTTAAGGAGTCTTCAGATTTTTTAGTTGTAGAACATTCTGCAAAATCTGACATAGATTTACTTATCGAAGATCTCGTTATTGCTCATAAATCCAGTTTGAAAGTTTCTTTGAAACAAGAATGGTCGTTATTTAATGACCAGCTTCATAACGATATGTTCAATAAAATTTCATAGACCTATTCCCTATTCTAAATTCTAGTTTTGTATTTTTGAATGCTATGCATTTGAAGAAAACTTTGTATCTGATAATTATATCCATTTCAACGCTTTCAGCTCAGAATATCGCTGTGATGCAATATGGAGGTGGTGGTGACTGGTATAGCAATCCTACTTCTCTTCCTAATTTAATTAAATTTTGTAACGAGCAAATAAACACTGCTATTTCTGAAAATCCTGAAACCGTAACGCCGGGAAGTATAGATCTTTTTGATTTTCCTTTTGTACATATGACTGGTCATGGGAACGTATTCTTTACTTCCGATGAGGCTGCAAATTTGAGAAGTTACCTTTTAAGTGGTGGTTTTTTACACATTGATGATAATTATGGAATGGATCAATATCTCCGAAAAGAAATAGTGAAAATATTCCCCGATAAAGAATTGATAGAATTACCTGGCAATCATGTAATTTTTAAAGAACCTTTTAATTTTCCGGAAGGATTACCAAAAATTCACGAACACGATAATACTAGACCGCAGGCCTTTGGCATATATCATGAAAACAGGCTATTGCTATTGTACACTTTTGAAAGCGATCTTGGTGACGGATGGGAGAATCCGGAGATACACAACGATCCACCAGCAGTTCGACTTAAAGCTTTACAGATGGGAGCAAACATTATTAGTTATGCTTTTGAGAATTAATGAGTCACCAACATACGCATAAAAGCACACCTTTTAGCGCTAAGAAATTTCCGCTTATCATAATCAGTGATGGATTACAAAGCCCGGCAAATATTGGTGCTTTGTTTAGAATTTGCGATGCATTCGGGGTATCGGAGATTGTTTTTTGTAACGCTTCTGTAAATTTAAATTCTTCACGTCTTCAGAGAACATCCAGAAACACACATTTGAAAGTGCCTTTTCGTATCTCAGAAGATATAATTTCTGAAATAGATAAACTAAGAAGTACTGGCTATAAAGCCATTGCACTTGAAATTACCGATATGAGTATTCCTTTAGAAGAATACTCGTTAAATTCTTCAGAAAAAATAGCATTAATAATTGGTAATGAAAACACAGGTATTTCGAAGCAAGTTTTACAAGTAGCAGAAGACAATGTCCACATTACAATGTTTGGGCAAAATAGCAGTATGAATGTTATTCAGGCAACATCTATCGCCCTATATGCATTAACAAAATATTGATAATTTCGCTCGTGTAATATACTATCTTTACAGCGTGAAAGCAAAAGCAATAACTATAGGAATTCTCAAAGCTGTCGCTATACTTACCGGCGGAATTTTACTTTTATGGTTCTTCTATAAAATCCAATCCCTCATTTTATTTATTGGTATTGCAGCTGTAGTTTCCTTAATTGGCAGGCCTGTTGTACTTTTCCTGAAGCGACATCTTCGTTTTGGTAATACCTTCGCTGCATTTACGACACTTCTTTTAGTAATCTTTTCATTGATTATATTGTTATGGATTTTTATCCCTATAGTCGTTGAGCAAAGTAAGAACATTTCAGAGATAGACTTTGAACTCGTAAAAAGCGATTTAAATGAACTAAACATTCAGGCTAGCGACTATCTTGGATTAGAACAGATAAATATTATAGAAGCTATAAAAAATACCGATTATGTTCAAAATTTTGATGTTGAGATTATTCCGAGTTTTGTAGAAATATTCTTTGGAAACATTGGCTCTACCGCTGTTGGTATTTTCGCTGTTTTATTCATATCCTTCTTTTTATTGAAGGATGAAAATATCTTTGCCTCCTCTGTCACAGCTTTTGCCAAACCAGGAAACGAACGACGTTTTCTTCGCGTGGTATCGAAAATTAAAGAATTACTTTCAAGATATTTTATAGGTCTGGTTCTACAAATATTAATCTTAACAGTATTTTATGCGGTGCTTCTACTCATCTTCGATATCAAAAATGCCTTAGCCATAGCACTTATATGTGCATTTTTAAATATAGTTCCTTATTTGGGGCCAATTATTGGTGCGGCTGCGATGCTTTTGGTGGTTACTTCAAATAATTTAGGCGCCGATTTTTCATCAGAACTTCTCCCAAAATTATCATATTTACTGCTAGGATATTTATTGGCTCAGCTATTTGATAATCTCATTACACAGCCAGTAATTTTTGGTAAAAGTGTAAGATCGCATCCGTTGGAAATATTTTTAGTCATACTTATAGGAGGACTTGTATTTGGCGTAGCCGGTATGATTTTAGCTGTGCCTACATATACAGCAGTAAAAGTTATATCGAAAGAGTTTCTTTCTGAATACAAAATTGTAAAACGACTTACAAAAGATCTCTATTAATAATTTGAATAAAGCTATATTAAATAACAAAGTTCAGGATTATATTAAAAACTACTCTGAAGATGTTACAGCGCTAGCTCTTACTGGAAGTAAATTTAAGAATATCGAAACAACTGAACTTATTCAGCAAATTGAAAGCTATCGAAGAGCAAAAAATAAGCTGCCTACCTGGTATAACTCTGATGGGATTTTATACCCGCCCAAACTAAATTTAGAACAAACTTCTTCTGAAATAACGGCTAACTATAAGTCTTCATTAGTCGCAGGAAACACATTAGCAGATATCACTGGTGGATTTGGTGTGGATAGCTATTATTTTGCCAAACAATTTAGAAGTGTACATCACTTCGAAATTAATGAGCAACTTTCAGAAATAGCATCTCATAATTATAAGCAATTGGGGGTGCAAAACATTAAGTGTATTGCAAAAAATGGATTACAGCAAGTATTAAAATCAGTATACGATGTGATTTACGCAGATCCATCAAGACGTCACGATGCTAAAGGCAAAGTGTTTTTTTTAAAAGACTGTATTCCAAATATGCCGGTTAATCTGCCCCGGTTACTGGACCATTCACCCACAATTTTGATTAAAACATCGCCTATGCTTGATATAAGTGTGGCATTGAAAGAATTAAATCACGTGTACCAGATACATATAGTAGCAGTAAATAATGAAGTGAAAGAGTTATTATGGCTAATAAAAAGAGGGTGGAGAGAAGACCCGCTTATTAAGACCATAAATATCACAAGAAATACCTCGGAAAAATTTGAGTTTTATATGAATCAAACTGTACAAGTGATTTATGGAGGGCCCGAACGCTTTTTATATGAACCGAATGCTGCCCTGATGAAAAGCGGGGGATTCGATGTGATTTCGGAAGCCTATAAAGTAAAAAAGTTACATCGGCATTCTCATTTATATACCGGAAGTCTCCTACGCGACTTTCCCGGACGCCGATTTTCGATAGATAAGGTAGTGCCTTATAATAAAACGTCTATGCGCACTGGCATTACTTTTGATAAAGCCAATATTAGTATTCGGAATTTTCCCGAGAGCGTCGAAAAAATCCGAAAAAAGTGGAAATTAAAAGATGGAGGAGATCGATATTTATTTTTCACCACGCTTGAGAATGATCAAAAAACCATGTTAATATGTTCAAAATTATAAAAATGACAAAATTTGTATTCTTATTAATTGCTTCTTTCATATTTAGTAATGGTTATGCTCAGGATACATGCAATTACAAAATACAAGTTGATACCGAAAATGAACAATTCCTGTTGACCCATGAAGTTTTAACCGATTTCATGATAGGAAATAAACAAACTGCCTTTATATATTTTTCGTTGATGAAAGAAGGAGATGTGAAGTCATTAGTTTTACAATTATCTCTTAATTCGGCTGAAATGCCCCCTATAGCATGTTTTAATAAAGACAGTAGAGTTTCTTTCGAACTTGAGAATGGTAAATTCGTTTCTTTACGGTATTTAGGTGATGTCAATTGCGGAAGACAGACAGAGCCCAAAGATGCATTAAAGAATAGTACTTCTGAAGCTGCGTTCTTTATAGATGACAAAAGTTTTGATATATTGCAAGAATCGAATTTGAAATCGATGCGACTTACTACAATGAAAACTCATTTTGATATCGAATTCCAAAATGTAATCAGCAATTCGGTCCTGAAAGAGCCGGTTTATCCCAAAGAATTCTTTTTAAAATACTTGTCTTGTGTGGAATAAGATAAAGTTTAAAAAAGCCCGTATTTTTTTGCGTTATAAATTTTGAAAAGTTACATTTGCAACCGCATTTTAACGCGACACGTTCATAAAGTATTGGAGAGTTGCCAGAGTGGTTAATGGAGCAGTTTGCTAAACTGTCGACGGGTAACTGTCGCGCGGGTTCGAATCCCGCACTCTCCGCAAGATTACATTGAAAATTGTACTCTGTTTAATTCAAGTGACCAAATTTGAATTATTAAAAATTACACCATTCGGGGTGTAGCGTAGCCCGGTCATCGCGCCTGCTTTGGGAGCAGGAGGTCGCAGGTTCGAATCCTGCCACCCCGACA
>CBDUGY010000016.1:0-33068 GCA_965367015.1 uncultured Ulvibacter sp. | reverse complement strand
TGATCTCGATGATTTTCGTACAGACTTTGAGATTAATGTGTTGGGTGCCGTAAAATGCATACAGACATATCTCGACATTCTTAAAAAAGGAGATAGGCCTTCCATTGTATTGTTTAGTACTGTCGCCACTAAACTCGGGATGCCTTATCATGCGAGCACCGCAGCATCTAAATCGGCAGTAGAGGGTCTTGTAAAGTCGCTAGGAGCAGAGCTGGCGCCAACGGTGCGTATAAATGCTATAGCACCCACAGTTACCGATACAGATCTTGCTTCGAAATTACTTCGAAATGATAAAATGGTAGAAAAAATGATTGAACGACATCCTCTCAACAAGTTTTTAGATCCAAAAGAGGTAGCAGAAATGGCTGGTTTTTTACTATCGGAAAAAACTGCGTCTGTCTCCGGACAGATTTTCGAGATGGATTGCGGTATTGTTAGTTTTAAAATTTAAAATAGAAATTATGTTCGGATTATTTAAGAAGAAAACTGAGGAAGAAAAACTTTATGATCGGTATCGAAAGTTGCAAGGGGAGGCACATAGTCTCTCTACAACAAATCGTAAACTGAGTGATCAAAAAATGTTTGAAGCTGAGGAAGTAATGAAGAAACTCGAAGCTCTAAAAAACCATTAGAAGTTGATGCTTAACAGCTATTATAACTTTAATAAGATTTCAGATGTTCCATATGCACGCTTATCTGAACTACCGGAATTTCAGTAAAATGAAAAAAACAGAACTGCCATCTAAAATATGCTCTGTTTGTCAGCGATCTTTTAATTGGCGCAAGAAATGGGCAAATCATTGGGAGGCCGTAAAATATTGCAGCGAGCGATGCAGAAGAAATAAGTCGTATGGGTCAGGTTAATTTAGTATTTCCGAATCAGTTATTCAAAGAATCTCCTCTTTTGGAGAATGGATTTCCAATTTATTTGGTTGAAGAATTCTTATTCTTTAAACAATTCAGTTTTCACAAACAAAAAATTCTCTTTCATCGGGCTACAATGCAAGCCTACCAACAGTTTTTGGTGAATAAAGAACTTGAAGTACATTATATAAATTCATTTGATGAGCATTCGGAAATTCGAAATTTACTGAAGTTTTTTAAAAACGAAGGTGTGTCAAAAATCAGCTGTATTGATCCTGTGGATAATTGGCTTCTGAAATATTTGGATAATGGCTGCGCAAAGCATCAGATGGAATTAAAATACCATGAATCACCTATGTTTCTAAATTCTAATAAAGATTTAGAAAAATTTTTCCGAAGGGATAAAAAGAAATACTACCAGACTTCCTTCTATAATGAGCAACGACGCACGCGAAACATTCTGTTAGAAGATGACGATAAACCTGTGGGGGGTAAATGGTCTTTTGATGCCGAAAACCGAAAAAAATATCCTGCCAAGAAAACTCCGCCCAATATTCAATTTCCGGATAAGGATCGCTACTTTGAAGAAGCCAAAGATTATGTAAACAACCATTTTAAGAATAACTTGGGCTCAATAGGTGATCAACCCTTGTATGCCTTCAATTACGAAACTACCGATAGTTGGTTTCAGCAATTCCTGGAGCACCGATTCCATGAATTCGGATCTTATGAGGATGCGATTGTAAATGAGAATTCTATCCTACACCATAGCGTATTAACGCCAATGCTTAATGTTGGGTTAATAACCCCAAATGAAGTTGTTGAGAAAAGCCTTGCATTCGCTTCGAAGAATAATGTTCCAATAAATTCTACCGAAGGATTTATACGGCAAATAATAGGCTGGAGAGAATTTATTCGTGGAATTTATGTGAGTAGAGGCAGTTATCAGCGTACTCGGCACTTTTGGAATTTCTCCAAAAAAATTCCGAAATCTTTTTATGATGGCACGACCGGAATCCTTCCGGTTGATAAAACGATTCAAAAAGTACTTAAAACGGGGTATTGCCATCACATTGAACGCTTAATGATTCTCGGGAATTTCATGATGCTTTGTGAATTCGATCCCGATGAAGTATATCGCTGGTTTATGGAACTCTTTATCGATTCTTACGATTGGGTCATGGTACCCAATGTTTACGGAATGAGTCAGTTTGCTGACGGTGGACTTATGTCCACAAAACCCTACATAAGTGGGAGTAATTACATTTTGAAGATGAGCAATTACTCCAAAGGTGAATGGCAAGAAACTTGGGACGGGCTTTTTTGGCGATTTATGAGTACCCATCGCTATTTTTTCGAGACGAATCCTCGATTACGGATGCTGCTCAGCAACTTCGATAGAATGTCGGCAGAAACCAAAAAACAACATTTAAATAATGCCGAAAAGTATTTAAGTACGTTAGAATAGCAACCAATAAACAGTTTCAAGTATCTTTGCGGGCATGAGTACATTGGTGCAAATTTCTGTTTTACCCAGGCAAATTGAAGATGATGATTATGTCTTAGAAGTTGCTTTGGAAAAAGCGAAGCTTCGGAAAGACTTAATTGTAGACTGGCGTATTAGAAAGCGCTCTATTGATGCACGTCGGAAACCCATTAAATTCAACTTGCAAATAGAGTTTTGGTTGAAAGGTGAGCAAAAGGAACAAATTCCCCCCTTCATTCCGCAAAATGTTTCCGAAGCCCCTGAAGTAGCCATTATCGGTTCGGGCCCTGCTGGCTTATATGCAGCCTTAAGAGCTATTGAAGCAGGACTGAAGCCAATAATTTTTGAACGAGGGAAAGATGTACGTTCCAGACGCTTCGATCTGGCAAAAATTAATAAAGAACATATTGTAAATCCTGAATCAAACTACTGCTTCGGTGAGGGTGGTGCTGGAACATACTCCGACGGGAAATTATATACTCGTTCTAAAAAACGAGGGAATGTCTTAAAGGCCATGGAATGGTTCGTTCATTTTGGAGCCGATCCCGATATTTTAGTCGACGCTCATCCCCACATTGGGACTAATAAACTACCGAAGATAATCACTTCCATGCGCGAGGCTATAATCGATGCAGGAGGCGAAGTGCATTTTAATTCGAAACTAACCGATATCAGAGTGAAAAATGGTAAAATAGAAGCCATTCAAATTAATAATGATGCCTGGAAAAATTTTGAAAATATCGTTTTAGCAACGGGTCATTCGGCCAGAGATATTTTTTACTTATTGCACGAAAAGAAAATTAAGATAGAGGCCAAGTCCTTTGCCATTGGAGTAAGAGTAGAACATTCCCAAGAATTAATTGATACTATTCAATATCATGGAGATAGTGAAAATCCATATTTACCACCGGCATCTTATGCTTTAGTAGAACAGGTTGATGGCTTAGGGGTTTACAGCTTTTGTATGTGCCCGGGGGGGATCATTGCACCTTGTGCAACGCAACAGGAGGAGGTTGTAACTAATGGTTGGAGTCCGAGTAAACGCAATAATCCTTATGCTAATTCTGGTATTGTTGTGAGTGTAGCACCTTCCGATTTGCCTAATTATAAAGAAAATGATCCATTTGTGTGTTTGGATTTTCAGAAATACGTCGAACAACGCTGTTGGGAAGCGGGAGGGAAGACACAAAGAGTACCGGCACAGCGAATGATGGATTTTGTAGAAGGGATAGTTTCAACCGATTTTCCGAAGACATCGTATCAACCGGGAATTGTTTCAGCCGATTTGAATCAGGTTTTACCTCCTTTAATTTCAAAAAGGTTGAAAAAGGCTTTTGTTTCTTTCGGAAAAAAATTAAAAGGATATTATACAAACGAAGCAGTTTTACACGCCCCCGAAAGCAGAACTTCTTCCCCGGTCACTATTCCGAGAAATTCTGAAACTTTAGAGCATATTGAAGTTGAGGGATTATATCCATGTGGTGAGGGAGCCGGATATGCCGGCGGAATCATTTCTGCAGCTATTGATGGAATTAACTGCGTGGATGCAATCGCCAAAAAATACCAAACAACAATCTCCGACGTTTAGAGTAATCAATTATTTCTTTTTACAAAACTTTATGAAAACAAACTACGCTACTAACGTTTTGATTCTTAGCTTTGCACACCCTAAATCACAGTAATGATTCAAGACGTGATCATAAGTATACTATGGAGTATTTCACCCTTTGGCGAAGCTAAGGTAGGTATCCCTTATGGTATGGTGAACGGAGTTAATATTTACCTAGTATTTGTGATCTGCTTTTTAGCGAATGTTCTTGTCTTCCCTATAATGATGTTCTTTCTGGATAAGATAAATCATTACTTATTACGTTGGAAATTTTATAAGAAATCTGCGATTTGGGTTGCCAGAAGGGCGAAGACCGGTTCTGGAAGTAAAATTGAGAAATATGGCTTTTGGGGTTTGATATTTTTCGTGTCAATTCCATTGCCCGGTACCGGTGTATATGCGGGTAGTATTGCGACGTATTTATTTAAAATTGAAAAAGGAAAAGCTTTTTGGGCGAACACCATCGGAATATTCATTTCCTCATTGATTGTATGGGGAACAACTTTGCTCACAATAAAAGGTATTGCTTAGTATTTATTTCCCAATACAGAAATTCGCGAAAATATTCCCAAGCAAATCATCGTTTGTTATTTCCCCAGTAATCTCTCCAAAGTGGTACAACGCCTGTCTAATATCTATCGCCAGGAGATCTCCGCTCAAATTAGAATCAATTCCATCTTGTACCTTATTTATTTCTTCAAGAGCCTTCAGCAAAGCATCATAGTGCCTTGTGTTGGTCACAATCGTTTCATTGTTCCGTAGGGCGCCCGTATTTACAAAATCTAGTAGGGTAGTCTTTAATGCTTCCACACCATCTCCCGTTTTCGCAGAAAGCAGAATTAGATTTGAGATTTTGGCCTTGAGCTTTGACATTTTTTCTTCTGAAAGCTGATCGACTTTATTCGCAATTATTACGAGTTGTTTTTGAGGAAACCGATTTCGAGTTTTCTCTATTTCACTCTTAAATGCTTCTATAGTGTCATTTCCCGCCATCAACTGCCTACTATCAACTAGCATTAGAACAACCTGCGCCTGCTCCATCTTCTCAAAGGTTTTCTTAATTCCCAAGCCCTCTATAGTGTCTGTGGTTTCTCGTATACCTGCCGTATCAATAAATCGGAAGCTGATGCCTCCAATACTAATTTCGTCCTCAATGGTATCACGCGTGGTACCAGCAATATCACTTACAATAGCGCGTTCCTCATTCAATAAGGCATTTAAAAGGGTAGATTTACCAACATTGGGCTCCCCAACGATAGCAACCGGGATTCCGTTTTTAAGCACGTTTCCGGTAGCGAAAGAATCTATTAATCGCTTTAAAACAAGACTAATTTTTGAAATCAGTTTCTGAAACTCTTCTCTATTGGCGAATTCGACATCTTCTTCGGCAAAATCCAGTTCTAATTCTATAAGTGATGCGAAATTGAGAAGTTCTTCCCGAAGTAGTTTTATCTCGTCAGAAAATCCGCCACGCATTTGCTGAATAGCGAGTTGGTGAGATGCTTCCGAATCACTCGCAATTAAGTCGGCTACTGCTTCCGCCTGACTCAAATCCATTTTTCCATTTAAAAAAGCACGCAATGTAAATTCACCGGCTGTAGCCATACGGCATCCTTTCCGAAGACATAACTGAATAATCTCCTGTTGAATAAAAGAACTTCCATGGCAAGAAAACTCCACTACATCTTCTCCTGTATAACTATTAGGATTTTTGAAAATGGTCGCCAAGACTTCATCTATCACCCGGTTGCCATCTTTTATATGGCCCAAATGAACCGTATGTGTTTTCTGATTTGAAAGTTGTTTGCCAGAAACTGATACAAATATCTTTGAAGCTGTCAAAATAGCGTTATCACCGGAAAGTCTTATCACTGCGATGGCTCCAGCGCCTGCAGCTGTGGCTAATGCAACTATGGTATCGTTATGTGTCATTGCATGCAAAGGTAAGATTAACTTTCAACTCTATGAATTGAAAGTTAATGGGTGATGTAACATTTTTATAAAACTGCTACTAATTAAGTACAACCAAAAACATCAATCAAAAATGGAAATCATTAATCACACAGGGAAGAGAACAGATAGACAATTATTAGTCATCACCCACTTATCGCAATTATTAACTTATATTACTGGTTTTGGCGGACTTATAGTACCCTTGGTAATATGGGCAAGTTCTAAAAATAGCGTAGAAGGCTTGGACGAACACGGGCGATCTATCATCAATTTTCAGATAAGTCTTATTCTTTATGCTATCATTAGCATCCCGGCCATACTTTTATTAGGTTTAGGAATCCTGATGCTAATCTTCATTTGTATTTTAGGATTTATTTTACCTATCGTTAATGCCATTAAAGCCAGCAATGGTGAGCCACCAAGTTATTTCGCGACTATAAATTTTATCTAACAACAAAAAGCCCACCAATTGGTGGGTTCTTTGTTTTAAGAAGTAATCCCCGATTATTGTAAGTATTTAATATTATCAAAGTTCCCAGTCATTGTTATATTGGTTCCGGTACTCGTTGAAGCTGTAATGATAAAATTACCTGTGACCAAACGATAATTGGAGTCTTCTGCACTCTGCCGATTCTCAAGTATTGTAATGTTACCAGAAATTGATGTATAGGTCACCATAGCAGTTTGATCTCTTATCACAACTTGTGTTACAAAATTGTTAGGGTCCGTATTATTGATTTCTTTTACGACTCCACTATTTAAGCCCCCGGTACTGTTCATAAATAGTCTAACCACGTTATTATTAGAGTCTGTAACACTAATAGAAAGGGTTCCATCACTACTACTTGCATCGTAAAATCCTAAGGTTGAAATGTAGTTTGAAAAGTTTCCACCATTAATTGTCGCGTTAAACGCAGCCTCCGGATCAGTACCACTACTATCACTTTCATCATCCTTATTGCAGGATAATAAAGCTACTGAAAAAAGTAAAAAACAAAGTGTTTTAAATGTGCTCATTGTATAAGATTTTAGTTGTTATTTATTATTCATCGAAATACTAATACAATGTCATCACTTTAGGTGTTATTCTTAATTCAAACCAGGTCTAGTACTTCTTTCAACCCCTTGTTTCAATGGATTTAGAAAAACAAATGAGAGATTTGCTCATAAGAAATATTAAAACCAAAAAAAATGACTACAAACGTAAATTCAAGAGTAAATAAATCAAGGGGTCTCAAGCTAAGACCTTTTATGCTCATATTATTTATGAGCCTTGCTGCGGTAATGATGGCGCAGACTGCCACCGATAAAGGTATGGGGATTCTTAAATTTGAAACTGATGTGATTGATTATGGAACCATCGCTGAAAACTCGGATGGCGTTCGGAACTTTATATTTAAAAATGTAGGTACAGCGCCAATTATGATAGTCGATGTGAAGACCAGTTGCGGCTGTACGGTGCCAACAAAGCCTAAGAAACCAGTTTTACCTGGTGAAACTGCCGAAATAGGTGTAAAATATGCTACCAATAGAATAGGTGCTTTCTCGAAGACTATAACGGTTATATCTAATGCCTCGGAAAACACAAAAATTTTGAAAATAAAAGGAAAAGTTGAAAAAGGAAAAACAAATCCACTTTAATATGAATTAGTGTGGGAAGCCCGGCTTTCGGAAACGATACGGGCTTTTTTAATGTATTTTTATAACAGAGTGTCAATTAAACATTTTAAAAGATCAATCTTTACTTAAGCCGCTGATTATAGTATTAAATTCTACATTACATTTTTCAACCATATCTGATAACAGTTGCTCATCTTCCTTTTCTTCCAACATTCGTCTGCATTCCTTCAATAGATTTGTTAATGGATCGGCCTGTATATAATATAACGACATAGTACTTCTATGTAGGAGGTCGGCGATTTGTTTGACATTTTTCTTTTCAATTGCATCCTGAAAATCTGTTTGATAACTTTTCAACGCATCCAGAGTACTTAGCTTAAATTTTTTCAGGTATTCCGGTTTGTTATTTGCCATTTTTTCATACCTGGTTAAATTGAAACTTTCTACTTTTTTTACATCATCCTTCGATTTATCCTTTGTAAGTCGTTTGAGTTTTTTTACTTGATTTTTATTGACCGCCGAAGATATTTTAGATTTTCTTGGTCCTTTATGATAGCGATGTAAAATTTCGTATAACTGTTGGGGCTGAAATGGTTTCGGTAAGTGATCGTCGATCCCCGCGTCTAAGAGCTCCTTGGTAACTTCTCCTTTAGTAGATGCTGAAAAGGCAACAATTACAAGTTTTTTACCTAGCTTGAGTTGTCTAATTTTTTTTGCAGTTTCATAGCCATTCATTTTTGGCATTTGAAGATCGAGTAGGATTAAGTCGAAACTGTTCTTTTCTAAAATAGAAATAGCTTTTTGACCACTGTCTGCCGAACTATATGAGACATTCCACTGATCCATGTATTGTTCAGCGATAAAAATATTGGCGGGATTATCGTCAACAATTAACACGCTAAAATCATCAAAATTGTGTTTGGCTGATGATAATATTGATAGATCATCTTTAAACAATACCTTATCTGATTTTGCGTACCTGATATTAAAATTAAATCTTGAGCCAACATTTAATTCGCTGTTAACAATCAACTTACTTCCATGAAGTTCCAATAGCTTTTTACTTATCGTAAGGCCAAGTCCGGTTCCACCAAACTCAACACTTACATCGTAACTCGCCTGTGAAAATTCTTGAAAAATTAATTCTAGTTTCTCTTTTGGGATACCAATTCCGGTATCTATAACATTAAACTCGAGCAATACGTCAGATTTTGATTTCTCAACAACGGAAACAGACAAGGTGACCGAACCTTTTTTCGTAAATTTAATTGCATTTCCTATCAAGTTGGTCAAAATTTGATTGAGCTTAACAGGATCACCAACAAGAAATTGGGGTATATCTTCTCCCAAATCGATGCTGAGTTCGATACCTTTTTCTCGTGCCCGAACAGAAAATGTCTGCTCCAACACGGTTGTCATCTCCAAAATATCGAAATCGATATGTTCTAAAGCTATTTTTTTAGCTTCTATTTTACTTAAATCGAGCAGATTGTTCACCAGACTTAACAAATGCTCTGAGGAGTGCAGTAATAAACGAGCATATTCCTTTTGATTCTTATTGAGGGGCGTTTTATGTAGTAGATTTCCTATTCCCAATATAGAATTTAAAGGAGTTCTAATCTCGTGACTAATAGTAGAAAGAAACTCTGCTTTCGCTTTAGAATCGGCTTCAGCTTTTTGTTTTGCTTTTAAAAGTTCTGATTCAAAATTCCAACGATCTGATATATCTAAAATTGTCGCTTGATATGAAATTGGTACATCATCATGTGCAGGAATTTCTCTTACATTAATTAGCGCATGCAGAGTGGTCTTGTCTTTTCTTATTATATCGAAGTATACCTCTTTTATATAACCTTGAAGTTTGATTAAAGGGAAAAAGTGAGTTTCAAAAAAGATCTGCCCGCCAATTCTAAAGAGACTTGGCAGGGTGCGCACATTAATTATTTCCTCTTTTTTATAGCCCAACCACGCCGCAAGGGTGTTGTTTATGTCGAAAATTGAGCCATCATTGTTAAAAGAAACTGATCCACAAGGAGCATTATCATATAAATCCAAAGCAGCCCTCAACTTTCGTAGATCATGAGGTTTTGTAGATTGTTTCTTTTTCAAGATTTTTATATTATAAAAATTCCTTTATGGCCGCTGTTGTTTCTTCCGGCGCACTTAAATTAGGACAGTGCCCTGTAGCATTTAATATTTTCAAAGTACTATTTGGGATTGACTTGGCCGTATATTCACCAACTTCAATAGGAGCAATTACATCATTACGACATTGCAATATTAAACAAGGGATTTTAATTGCCGGCAAATCTGCTCTGTTGTCAGAGAGAAAAGTTACCCTGGCGAAATTTTTAGCAATTTCCGGATCGGTACTGCAAAAACTGTTACTCAATTCTTCACCCAGGTGAGGGCGATCGTCGTTACCCATAATTACCGGAGCCATCGTTTGGGACCATCCGAGGTAATTACTATCTAAGGTGGTCAACAATTCTTGTATAGAAGATTCTTCGAATCCACCATTATAATTTTCATCATTTATATACCTTGGAGAAGGTCCAACCATTACCATTTTTGAGAACAATGTTGGTGCTTTTTTATTAGCCAAAACTCCAATCATTGCGCTTACCGAATGACCAACGAAAATGACATCTTTCAGATTTAAATGCTTGCAAATACTTATTATATCGTCCGCATACGCCTGAAGGGAATCATATTTATTATTGGAATAGGCTGATAAATCAGATTTTCCGGCACCTATATAATCGAAAAGAATAATCTTATAATCCTGTTCAAAATGCGGATAGACAAAACGCCACATATTCTGATCACAACCATATCCATGTGCAAATAGCATTGGTTGTGTCCCGTTTCCTAAAATATTGATATTAAAACGTTCCTCAATACTTGAATTCATTGCTATATTGGTTAAATGTTAGTTAATGTTAAGTTATACAAATATATATTAAAACGCAATTAAGTTTATACTATCTAAATGGATAAATTTAAATAAGGGAAACTCGTAACTGCTTACGAGTTTCCCTTTTGTTGCTTTTAATATATACTAAATTGACTGTGAACGTTTAAGCCTAGTTGTTTAGCATCACCGGCATAACAAGCATGGTCACGTTTTCACCTTCATCTAGTCCATCTACCGGAGTAAGTATCCCCGCACGGTTTGGCAAAGACATTTCAAGTGATACATCATCACTTGTAAGATTGTTAAGCATTTCAGTTAAAAACCTGGAGTTAAAACCAATTTGCATATCATCGCCTTGGTAATCACAGGTAAGACGTTCTTCTGCTTTATTACTGTAATCGATATCTTCTGCAGAAATATTCAACTCGGCCCCAGCAATTTTTAAACGAATTTGATGCGTCGTTTTATTCGAGAAGATTGAAACCCGCCGAACACTGTTTAAAAACTGATTGCGGTCGATACTAAGCTTATTTGGATTTTCCTTCGGAATAACTGCTTCGTAATTCGGATACTTTCCGTCTATCAATCGGCAGATCATCTCTGTATTATCAA
Organism: uncultured Ulvibacter sp.; assembly: GCA_965367015.1. GTDB lineage: Bacteria > Bacteroidota > Bacteroidia > Flavobacteriales > Flavobacteriaceae > CAXBES01. The sequence continues at coordinate 22,007 of CBDUGY010000016.1, read as the reverse complement.
AAGTAAATTTAGCATTACTCTCATTATACTCAATCGTAACTTCATCCTCGCTTCCCGCCAGAATAGATTTAAGCAGATTTAAAGGTTTCTTCGGCATTATGAATTCGGCGGTTTGAGAAGCAACTATATCCGTTCTCGAATATTTAACTAGTTTATGCGCATCAGTAGCCACGAATGTAAGTCCTTCCGTAGAAAATTGAAAAAACACACCGCTCATCACTGGCCGAAGGTCATCGTTTCCGCTGGCGAAAATTGTCTTACTTATGGCAGTTGCCAAAACATCACCTTGCAGAATAGTTGAACTCGGTTCTTTAAGTTCTACAGCACTTGGAAACTCTTCTCCACTCGCATAGGCTAAGGCGTATTTACCGTGATTGGAACTAATCTCGATGGTGTTGTTATCTTCCACCGTAAAAGTTAAGGGTTGCTCGGGAAAAGTTTTCAAAGTATCCAAAAGCAATCGTGCCGGAATACAAACACTTCCTTTTTCACTACTTTCTACTTCCAATTTCGAGGAGATTGTAGTCTCAAGATCTGAAGCAGAAACGGTTAGATTTTTATTATCCAGATCGAATAGAAAGTTATCTAAAATGGGCAGTGTGTTGTTGTTGTTAATGATCCCGCCTAATACCTGAAGTTGTTTTAATAAATAAGAACTCGATACGATGAATTTCATGCAAATATTTTTTATGCCTCCGAAACATTTTCGTGAGGTTGAAATTGATTTTTAGCTTACCTACAAATATATTTCAATTGCGTAGTATGATAAAACAAACTTATTAACATTTAGCGTGCAAATCGGCGTTTTCGGAAGTACGTAAAGAGAATGCCAAAAACAGCTAATAATGCCAGTGGTAGCAGGAGATTGATCATTTGCCATTTGGTTCGCTCTTCGACAGTTTTTTGAGGATCTAGGAATGGAACTGATATTTCCTTGGATCGAATGTTTATAAGTCCGGTGTCATCCAGCAAATAATTGACCGTATTGAGCAAAAATTCCTTGTTGCCGTACATGGATTGTGTCATTTTATCGAAGCCCAATTCTAAGGGTCTATTACCTTGAAATTGATTCTTAACAATATCGCCATCGCTGATGATAACCATTTTGGCTGGCTTGCTTGTTTCTCTGGCTTCGGAAAGTTGAAACGGCTTTACCCTGTTGGTCAAAGCAGAAGGAAAATTACCTTCTAAAAGGACGGCGAGTGGGGTCACTCCACCTTTATACTCGGAAGGATCCGGTCCTTCACTTACAACCTTTAAATTCTTTGGAATGTCTACATCAAAATTGATCTCATCTGGCAGGCCCGCGATTTTCGTAATAGGGGAGGTACTTAGTAATACCGTTTTTTTAACTGAGTTGGGTAGCGTATCAATCTCACTGGCGTATTCAAATTTTACAGCCTCAATGTTCGAAACGATTGGATGATTGTTATCGCTGGCCGACAGTGGAAAATAAAACCACGGATATCTATTGTATTGCGAATCATTTTCGGTTCCGCTGGCTAATACTATTGGGGCCGAAATAACATCTTTTACCAGATTAGGGTTGATTCGAATTCCGTATTTAAAGAATAGATCCGTTAAATTAAGATCTCGGCGTGTAGCGAAAACCTTACCGCTAATTTCATCCGTCCGTTGTTCTGTTACATCTATGAGCCATAATGAAGCTCCGCCATTCATAATATATTGATCGAGGATGTATTTTTCTGCATCAGTGAAAGCCTCTGTAGGTTGGGCAATCACTATCAAGTCATATTTTTTCAACTCCTCATAAGTACGCTGTGGCGATGTGGCTACCGAATCTAATGTAAATGGAGCAATGCGGTAATACTCTTTTAGAGTCTGGAGAAAATCGGCAATATACCGATCATCCATTTCTCCATTCCCCTTTAAAACCGCTACACTGCGCTTCTTCGGTACAATCAGCTTATTAAAAGCATCGGCGAATGCATATTCCAGATTTTGTATTGAGTTATTCACTCGTTCTTCGGATGTTGTACCCAACTGATTCTTAAGTAATGGGATTTTGACTGTCTTATTGTTATAAAAAGCGAGTGCCCAAGGATAAATTCGTTCAGTACTTACCTTGCCGTTTTCACGTATCTGAACTTCTGCAGGATTTAGTCCCATTTGAAACAACTGCTTTTCAATAGCGTCAGGATCTGCTTCATTTTCTAAAGGATCGATAAATTCGAAAATTACATTCTGATTATAGGCAGAGAATTCCTCTAACAACTGACGTGTTTCAGTCTGTAACCGCTTAAACTCCGGAGGAAAATTGCCTTTTAAGAATACATCAACTGTTATCGGAGAATCGACGGTCGCAATCGTATTTTTGGCTGCTTCAGATAATGTATAACGCTTATCCTGCGTGAGGTCGAACCGCTTATAAAAGTAGCTTCCGAAGATATTCAGCACCAAAACAGCAACTAATAATAACCCAAAGTTGACGATATGTTTTTGATTTCTATTCACTATTCCCTGCGAAGCTTTAAAACAGTTAATGCAATAAGTATTACGGCTACACTCACAAAGTAAATCAGATCTCTGGTATCTAAAACTCCGCGTGCTACACTGTCGAAATGTGCTTTCATACCAAAATTCTCAACATTGAATGATGAATTCATCCCGGCGAGTCCTTCAAATCCATAATACAGTATAAAACAAAGGAATACAGCGATGATAAATGCAACTATCTGATTTTGTGACAAGGTGGAAGAGAAAATCCCTATTGATGTATACGCAGATACTAAAAACAATAAGCCGATATATGACCCCACTGTGCTTCCGATATCCCAATTAGCTGAGGGACTACCAAGACTGGAAATTGTTGTTACATAAAGCAGGGTTGGCAACATTGCAATTAAAATTAGTATAGTAGCACCAAAATATTTGCCCAATACAATATTCAGTAATGAAATAGGCTTTGTGAGCAGCAACTCTAAAGTCCCCATCTTTTTTTCGTCACTAAAAGCTCTCATAGTAACTGCTGGTATTAGAAAGAGCAAAACCCATGGAGCGAGTTCAAAGAAACTTGAGAGATCTGCAAAGCCAGCATCCAGTATATTAAAATTACCGCTAAATACCCAGAGAAACAGTCCGTTAATAATCAGAAATACAGCAATCACCAAATATCCGATGGGGCTGGCAAAAAAACTGTTTATTTCTCGTTTTATTAGTGTTAGCATTTATCTATTGTAATGAGTATTTAATCTTTATTAGCCGGCAAGTATCCTGAGTGATGACCGTCTCTGGCGGCTGTTAGTTTTGTTAGTCAACGGTAGCAAGAGTATCCACGCTCCATGCCTGAGCCTTAGAACGAAACTTAGGCTTTGTTGTTGCCCATACCCCTTTGAATAATTCACTGTTTCTATAATTTTCCAAATCACTTTCATCATCCCATTTACTATAGGTAAAAAAAATTGTAGGGTCATATTTATCACGATATAGTTCTAAAAATCGACAACCCGGAAAATTCCTGATTTTAGCTTTTACCACTTCAAAATTAGCAAGAAAAGCAGGGATCTCACTCTCTTCAAATTCCATCTTTACAATTCTTGTGAACATAGATTATAAATTTTAAAACATAATAAATAGTTTTTAATTCAAAATATAGTGTTTTCACTATTCAAAGTTAACCGTTATTGTATCTCTAAATTCTAACCCAAATAAGGTTGAGGCACTCCCAATAGTACTCGGATTACTCTTATAGATTGATAATTCCAGATATCCGGAGGAGTTCCAAATGGCCAACTTTTTCCCATCTTCTTCGCGTTTTTCACTGGGAAGATCAAAATTAATGGCATCACTATAATGGGTATGGACTTTCGTAAAACTGGCTGTCCGGGCTGTTATCTTAAAATCTCGACCTTTTCCTACTTCGTCGAAATTGCTTTTTGTGATATTGCAAACTACATTTCCGTAGTTGTCTATATAAATCACATTTCCAATAATTTGATTCGCTTCATTATTGATTACAGGCTTGATGCCGGTAAGTTCTTTTATTTCAGAAATATTCTTACCAATAACTTCCAGTGTCCCACCTCTAGCAATATGACATGCCACTTTGACGAATACATCCAAAACCGGGAAATTGCTGATTACGTGATCATGGATATTTATTTCAACAATTTTCTCCGGGTTGATCTCACTGGCGAGCATCGAAATAATACCATTGTTTGCACAAATAAAATAATGGCCATCTAAATGTACAGCAATGTGCTTATTCTCAGGATTTAACTCACTGTCAATTCCGATAATATGAATAGTGCCGGGTGGAAAACTTCGATATGCATTTTGAATGATATAAGCAGCTTCAGTAATATGAAAAGGCGAAATGGAATGTGAGATATCAACAATTTTAATATCGTCCAATTCACTGTAAATCTTCCCTTTTACCGCCCCTGCAAAGTGATCCTTTTCCCCAAAATCGGTCGTAAGTGTAATGATTGGCATTGGTGAATTGTTGATATTTTGTTGATTCAGTTACCACAAAAATAGGTTACTTTTGTGAGTAGCAAAACTATTTTTTGCATTGTATCAATAATTTTAATTTTTCTGCTTTTGAACGAACTCATTATCGAATTAACTGAAATTAGCCCTAGAGAATTTTTCGGACTTCAGAATGCTAATATCGACCTCCTAAAAAATTATTTCCCAAAATTAAAAATAGTAGCTCGTGGCAGCAAAATCAAAGCTTATGGCGATGAAGAAGTGCTAGAGGAATTCGATAGGCGTCTTACCATGTTACTAGAGCATTTTGCAAAATATAATAAGTTGGATGAAAATGTTATTGAAAGAATCCTGCTGAGCAGGGATAAAGATGAGTATGAAACCTCTGCCAAACGTGGGGAAGTTTTGGTTCACGGCGTCAGCGGAAAACTTATTAAGGCGCAAACTGCTAATCAGCGTAAGCTCGTTGAAATGATGGGTAAGAATGACATGGTATTTGCAGTTGGTCCGGCAGGTACCGGTAAAACATATACAGGTGTTGCTCTTGCTGTTAAAGCGCTCAAAGAAAAACAGGTAAAGCGAATTATTCTAACAAGGCCTGCGGTGGAAGCCGGGGAGAATTTAGGATTTTTGCCGGGAGATCTAAAAGAAAAACTTGATCCCTATATGCAGCCTTTATATGATGCATTGCGGGATATGGTTCCTCATGAAAAACTCGAATCATATATCGAAAAAGGTGTTATTCAAATTGCACCTATGGCATTTATGCGTGGGAGAACCTTGGATAATGCTTTTGTTATCCTCGACGAAGCTCAAAATACCACTCATGCTCAAATGAAAATGTTTTTAACTCGTATGGGGAAGAGCGCTAAGTTCATGATAACCGGCGATCCCGGCCAAATTGATTTGCCACGCCGGGTTATTTCGGGACTAAAAGAGGCATTGTTGGTGCTTAAAGATGTTAAGGGAGTTGGAATGATCTACCTTGATGATAAAGATGTAATTCGCCACCGCTTGGTAAAAGAAGTAATATCTGCCTATAAAGCAATTGAGAATGTCGACTAATACAATTACCGCAACGAATTTTAATTTTCCCGGGCAGAAAAGTGTCTACCACGGAAAGGTTCGAGAAGTCTACACCCTGGAAGACAACAAATTATTAATGGTCGCGACCGACAGGCTGAGCGCCTTCGATGTCGTTATGCCTAAAGGAATTCCTTATAAGGGTCAAATACTTAATCAGATAGCCACAAAAATGATGCGGGATACAGCCGATTTGGTCCCTAATTGGTTGATAGCAACTCCAGATCCGAATGTGGCTATCGGTGAGGCTTGCGACCCGTTTAAAGTTGAAATGGTTATTCGTGGATACATGAGCGGTCATGCCGCCAGAGAATACAAACAGGGGAAAAGGATTCTATGTGGAGTGCCTATGCCCGATGGTATGAAAGAAAATGACAAGTTTCCCGAACCTATAATTACGCCGGCCACTAAGGCTGAAATGGGGGCTCACGACGAAGATATTTCACGCGAAGATATTTTGAAAAGAGGTATCGTTACTGAAAGCGATTATCTTCAGTTGGAAGATTATACACGAAAGTTGTTCCAAAGAGGAAGTGAAATCGCATTAAGTCGTGGACTAATTCTCGTTGATACTAAATATGAATTCGGAAAAACAAAGGATGGTAAAATAGTTTTAATAGATGAGATCCATACACCCGACTCCTCGCGATACTTTTATGCCGAAGGTTATTCTGAAAGACAAAAGAACAGGGAGCCTCAAAAACAGCTTTCGAAGGAATTCGTTCGCCAATGGCTCATTCAAAATGGATTTCAAGGATTGGAAGGGCAAACAGTTCCATTTATGAATGATGAATATATAGAAACTGTTTCAGAAAGATATATAGAACTCTACGAAAAAATTACCGGTGAGAAATTTATAAAAGCGGAGGTATCAGATATACTTGCTAGAATTGAAAGAAATGTACTTAAGTATCTAAATAATTAAAAGAATTCTAGTAAAAATGGCATAGCCTCCAATTTGGGGGCTATTTCTTTTATATTTTGTTTGTGAAGGTATTGATAGATTTAGTCCTCACTTTTCTTCCGTAGGTCTGAGATGCTCTTTATTCCTTTTATTCTTACTCGCTCACATCAGGTCAAATTGCGACCGAATCATCTTATAATTCTTAAACCATTTAATTCTTTCTTAGGGTAATATGCGTACTATAAATGGGGATTCAGACTCAATTACGCGTAAATTATGAAGAAAACTACAGATTTTCCGGAAAGTCATACTTAGATAAACAGCACAAAAAGTGCATTTCATCGATGTTTTATCACCCAAGAACGAATATATAAATAACTGTGTAGGAATTTACTGAAGGCGTAATATATTAGCCTTCGCTAAGAGTATGTAATACCAAAGCAAAAAAGATAGTATTAATAATTAAAGTTCTTTTACTTTTTGTGATTGTCGATTTAATTTAACAAGAAGCACTTGTTTACCTACTTTAAGATAGCTTCTCTTTAAAAAGACATAAATAATTAGTCGAAGAAATTGTCAACTTAAATAATAAATTTAACTAAGTCCCTGAATTATGAAAACTAACATTAACCTACGAATTGCGTTAATTGCATTATTCTTAACTGTTTCAACTTTGTCCTTCGGACAATTTGTGGTAGTTAATGATGCCGATAGTGGTCCCGGATCATTACGTCAGGCAGTATTAGATGCCGATTTAATGGCGGGTCCAAATACAATCACATTTAACGACGATTATACAATCAATCTGACTTCAGGTAAGATCGTTATTCATGATGATCTGGTAATTACTGGAACCGGTATCGGAAATACTATTATCGATGGTTCAGGTAATAACAATCTTAGGCCTTTAGGAGCCATTGGGTTCTCTAACTTGGAAATAAGCGGAATAACATTCCGTAATTCAAGTTCTGCGACCGACGCTGGAGCGTTGGGAATTGCTCATGTCAGTAATGCAACAATTACCAATTGTGAGTTTATCGATAATTTAACCACAGGTTTACGAGGAGCTGGAGCACTTGGTGTTACAGTTACTAACCTGACGATCGATAACTGTATCTTCAAAAATAACTCTTCATTAAATCCGGATACAAGTAGTGGTGGTGGTGTTGGTCACGACTCTCAAGGTACCTTAACCATATTAAATTCAACTTTTGAAGGAAACATTTCTCATTTTGGTGGTGGCGCCGTTGCTGTTAATTCACCAGATGCTGTCACTATTGATAATAGCTCTTTTATAGGAAACATTGCCCGTGGGTCATTAGGGTATGGAGGTGCCATTCATATCTTAGGATTGGCAAATACATCTATCTCGAATTCCAGAATTATGTATAACAAAGCATTCCGACAAGGTGGTGCAATTTGGAATAACACCGGAGAAATGACAATCCACAAAACACAGATTGATTATAATGAAGCTGAAGGGGATTTTAGTTCTGATGGTGGTGGAGCAATATTCAACAATGGTGGAATTATCAATACTGATCTAACAACAACTATTGCTCATAACTTTGCGACAGGAACTTCCAGTAGAGGTGGAGGTATATTAAGTACTTCAGGGAGTGTGAATATCTTAAACTCTACATTAAATAATAATGGTGCTAACCAATCAGGTGGTGCTATCGAAATAGTTGATGGTAATTTAACTATCTTAAATACTGATGTTGTAAATAACCATGCAAATGGAACTGCTGGCGCACCGAATCCGGGTATCGGAGGAGGGTTAAGCATATCCGGTAATAATAGCGTAGTAACTATTGAAAATAGTATTATTTCAAGAAATTCTGCTACTAAAGCAGGAGGAGCAATCTCTCTTAGTACTGGTAGTGAAATGGTAATTAATCACACCAATATCAACGGGAATAAAACATATGGAAACCACCCAAATGACGGTGGTGCGGGAATCTTCAATAATGGTAATCTTGAAATAAATACTTCAACCATATCAAATAACCGTGACCTGGGAACGAATGGATCTGGTGGAGGAATTTACAACAGTGTAAATGGTGATGTTAATGTAACGGTGAGTACAATCTCTAGTAATTCAGTAAATGGCTCCGGTGGTGGAATCTATAATAAAGGAATAAACTTTTTTATTAACGCATCTACTATCGCAAACAATACAGCAGTTGTAGATGGAGGAGGTATAGAAAGTACTACAATAACTAGTTTAAAAAACTCTATTGTATCAAATAATAATGCGCATTCTGGATTAGATGTATCGGGTAACCTAGTATCAAATGACTATAATTTGATTGGAACTGATGATACAAGTGCATTCCCAGAAAAATCGAATGATATAGAGGAAGCTAACGCAGCCTTAGGTCCGCTAAGAAATAATGGTAGTGGAATGTTAATCCACGAATTGACATACGGTTCAGCGGCACTTAACTCAGGAGATCCGGGAACTATGTTCACAGATCAAATAGGACAACCGGTTTTTGGTTCTGTACGTGATATAGGTGCTTTTGAAGTTCAGGAGATCTTACTTTCAATTGATGATTTTGGTTCAAGTATTAGCGATATCGCTTTGTACCCGAACCCATCAAAAGGAATTGCAATGGTTAAGATTCCTGCAAGTTTTGGTTCAGACATTCAAATAAGTTTAATAGAATTAGGTTCCGGAAAAGTTGTTCAGAATATTGCAACTACCAGCGGAACTAGCGAGCTAAATCTCGATAGATTTTCGGATGGAGTATATGTCCTAAAAATCATCTCAGAAACGACTTCAACAACACAACGTTTAATTCTGTCAAAATAATTTTAAAGTAATAATTCAAAAGGCGCCTCTTTCCCCCGGAAGAGGCGTTTTTATTTTACGCATATCCGTAAACCTTCAGAAGTAAATATTTACGTAGTATCACGTATTGTGAGAGTTACTATGTTAGTGTAGTTTTAGTAAAACATTCAAAAACCAACTAATTATGAAAAAACAACTATCTATCTTAATATTACTTACCCTGTGTATTGGAATTGAAGCTACGGCTCAAAACCCCTTTACTGAAATGCTAAATGATCCAGCTACAAGAGCGGTTATCGATTCTGATATCCCTACACGTGATCAGGTAATTCTAGACGATTTGATCGTCGATGGCAGTGCCTGCATCGGACAAGATTGTGTCGATGGTGAGAACTTTGGTTTTGACACCATAAGATTAAAAGAAAACAATTTGCGAATTGGCTTTACAGATACGAGTAACTCTGCATCCTTTCCTACCAATGATTGGGAGATTACAATCAATGATTCTGCGAATGGAGGAGCAAATTATTTTGGAGTAACCGATGTAACTGCTGGAAACAGACCTTTTACTGTAAGTGCCGGAGCCGGAGCTAATGCCCTCTTTGTTGCCGCAAATGCGAATGTAGGATTAGGTACTGCTACCCCTGTGGTCGAATTACATATTACTGATGGCGACACCCCAACCATGCGTTTAGAACAGGACGGTGCTATGGGTTATACACCTCGAACCTGGGATGTTGCAGCGAATGAAGCTAATTTCTTTATCAGGGATGTAACCGGAGGATCTCAACTTCCATTTAGAATTGAACCGGGAGCGCCAACAGGAGCGCTTTCGATAGGTGCAAATGGCAACATAGGTGTCGGGATGGGTGGATTAGTGTTTCCAAACCCCAATGCATCCATAGATTTAAATGCTTCAAACAAAGGTCTGCAGTTAAATAGAATGGATACTGCTCAACGAGACGCACTGGGCATAGCTCTGGGTGGAACCGAAGTAGGGGTACTTATATATAATACTGATGATAATATAACCTATGTTTGGGATGGAACAATTTGGAATGCTACAGGTTCCGATGATCAAGCACTTAGCTTAAATGTAAACTCCTTAGATCTGGAAAATGGAGGAAGTGTAGATCTTTCCGGATATCTGGATAATACAGATGATCAAAACATTACAGGATCTGGCTTTACCGCAAACATGCTAACCATTGGCATTGAAGGAGGAACATCAGAAGTTATTGATCTTTCCGCTCTGGATAACTCAGGTACCGACGACCAGGTTCTTACCTTAAATGTCAATTCTTTAGATCTTGAGGATGGCGGCAGCGTAGATTTATCCGGGTATCTAGACAATACAGACGATCAGAATATTTCAGGTTCCGGACTAGCAGGAAACATCTTAACCATTGGAATTGAGGGAGGAACTTCGGAAACTGTCGACCTTTCAACATTGAACAATACAGGTACAGATGATCAGCAATTAACATTAGCAGGAAATACATTATCCCTGGAAGATGGTGGAAATGTAGACCTTTCAGGATTTTTGGATAACACAGATTCTCAGACTCTAGGAAATTTCGCTCTCACGGGAGTATTTCTGAATTTGGGTATCTCAGGGGGTAACTCGGTGCTAGTAAATATGTCACCACTATTGCAGGATTTGGAAGATGAAAACGCAGCGCAACAGGTGCAAATCGACAATCTAATCGCAATGAATATGGCTCAGCAAGCTCAGATCGATGATCTGATTGCTCGAATGGAAGCGCAAGAGGCGTGTGAATGCACTGTATTAGACGTTGGTGAATTTGGTGTTGATCCAAGATCACCTATTCTATATCAGAATATTCCTAACCCGTATGACTCGGTAACAACGATTCGTTATTTTATTCCTTTAGGTTATACAAATGCGAGAATTGCAATTACTTCCTCTTTGGGTCAAAGAATTAGCGACATTAAATTGAATACTTTCGGTTCAGAAGGTTCAATAGAAGTGGATAAAGGCATATTACAAGCGGCTATTTATTACTATACCCTTGTAGTTGATGGAAAAAGTGTTGATACTAAAAGAATGATAGTAGAATAACCATTCTTCATTACATATTTTAGAAAGTGTCACTTCTGGTGACACTTTTTTTATTTTCTGTCCCTAACCGAAAAACTGTGAACAAACCCTAAACTGAGCTCGGTGTAATCGGCTTGACCCAAATTTGAGTTTATATGCGCGCCAATATAAAAATTATTGGTTGGTACGTTGGTGGTACCAATGAAATAGTATTTAATACCCAGCCTGCTAGAGATCTGCTTTTTTAATTTGTACTTGGAATTAAATTCTCCAAACATCCATGAATCAGGAACCTCTCGTGGTGTATTATCCCAACCTTCGTTTATACGCCAATCTATTTGATATCCCGGTTTATGGAAATTATAACCCAATTGTATGTCCAAGCCGACGTGATTCAGCAGAAATTCTGCATTTAAAGAAATTCCAATATTAGTGGCATTACTCCATGGGTTCTCTTTAAAATATTCAAATTCTCGCCCGTTTTGCACTAAAGATTCATCGTTTTTTATATAATCATAATAATGCTCATATAGACGGTAGTACAAACCCACGCCAATTTTTAAAGTTTTATTATACACCCTTCCGTATTCCCCACTAATCGAATAAACACCTTTTTTCTCATTAAATGCTACTGAAAGTGCACTTTGACCTAGTCCCGCTCTAATGCTGTAATAAGAGTAGACGGTTTTTTTATATGCATTTGCGCTGTGATTTATTTTTTCTTCGGAAAGTTGTAAAGGATTTTTTATATCTGCCGAAAGACTCACAAGAAACGAATTATAACCTTGATTCAACAAACGTGTATGGCCGTTCGAATGATGCGAATATCCAACACCTATTCTCCAGTCTATTTTTTCTCTTCGTAAAAACTTATAATAGAAATAAGCCCGGTAGGCCCAGGTTAGATCTGTTGTGACTGCTTGATTTTTCGGATTTGTAACCGCATCGAACTCTTTGTTAAAAAAAGATCCCCCCATCCCAACAAGCATTGTAAGTCGCTTCTGATTGAAAATATTGAACTCAATTGATGGAATCACTGTAATCGCAATTCCTAAACTATCTAAATTACCAAAATCGGTATATCCTAAACCTACGCCGGTTTTAGGTCCTTTCAACCAATACGCCCATTCTAACGGATTGTATGAGTTATCTCTGCCAAGAGTAAACATGAACTGTTTTTGAAGCTTCCTGTTTGGAAATCCATCATTCGACTCGGCCGTTTTGCCTAACATCAATTCCGGTGTAACAACAAATGCCTGCTTTTTCCATTCATGATTTACTTGACCAAACATTAAGATCGGTAACAGGAATATTATTAAAGAATACTTTGATTTCAGTTTCATTGTAATGCAAATAAAACTAATTGATTCGAATATTAAAATTTAAATTACTTTTAGCATTAAATATAACCGCATTGGAGAAACTCGACCATTTTATATCTGAAATCGCTGCAATTGCCTGGGGTCTTCCTCTTCTCATACTTTTAATTGGTGGTGGTTGTTATCTGATGATACGAATCAGGTTTTTACCTTTCAGATATTTAGGTCATGCGATTGCGGTTCTTAGAGGTAAGTACGACAGCGATTTAGACGCGGGTGAAATCACACATTTTCAAGCGTTAACAACGGCTCTCTCTGCTACGGTTGGTATGGGTAATATCGCCGGAGTCGCTGTTGCGATTGCAATTGGCGGGCCGGGCGCTGTTTTCTGGATGTGGATTAGTGCCGTAATAGGGATGTCAACTAAGTTTTTTACAGGAACACTCGCGGTAATGTACAGAGGTAGAGATAGTGAGGGCAAACTGCAGGGAGGTCCCATGTATTTTATTACCGAAGGGCTTGGCAAAAAATGGAAACCCCTGGCTGTATTCTTTAGTATTTCAGGTTTAATCGGAGCCTTGCCGGTATTCAATGTAAATCAGTTGACCCAAGCAATCAACGATATTCTGTTAAAACCTGCCGGACTGTATTCGGGTTTAAAAACAAACTTAATCATTGGCCTCGTATTGGCTACTATAACTGCAATCGTGATACTCGGTGGTCTTTCACGTATAAGTAAGACTGCTTCGAAGCTTGTGCCCTCCATGGTTCTGCTGTATTTCGTTTTGGTACTATTTATATTAGGGGTTCATATCGATGTGGTTCCAAAATATCTATCCTTGATCTTCACCGATGCCTTTTCCGCTTCGTTTTATGAGGGTGATGCCTTCTTGGGAGGAGCCTTGGGAGCTTTAATTTTATTAGGTATTAGGAGAGGTGCATTTTCTAATGAAGCAGGGATCGGAACAGCTCCTATGGCACATGGTGCGGCGAAAACAAACGAACCCGTGCGAGAGGGGTTGGTCGCTATGCTGGGGCCGGCTATAGATACTCTTATTGTTTGTACCCTCACAGCGCTGGCAATTTTGGTGACCGGGGTTTGGCAATCGAGTGATGCAAATGGGGTGAGTTTAACCGCAACTGCATTTCAAGAGGCTATACCTAATTACGGTAAATATGCCTTATTACTGTGTATTGCTGTTTTTAGCATCTCTTCGCTTTTCTCTTATTCCTATTATGGCACAAAGTGTATGTCGTTTTTATTTGGTGCTAAGAATAAATCGTATTATAATTATTTCTATATCATAAGTATTCTGGTTGGTGCCACCACTTCGTTGAGCCTGATGATCAATTTAATCGATACTTTCTTTGCGATGATGGCTATTCCTACAATGCTCAGTACAATTATCCTGGCGCCCCGTGTGGTGGCTGAAGTGAAGAAATACTTTAAGAAAGTATAACCTTTAATTCTTCGGAAAGGTATTATTACCAATAAACTCGTTTAGTGCTTCAGTAAATTTCTTTGCACCATCCGGATTTAAGTGGTTGTGATTAATATAATCGGAAGTTTTAAAGTTGATAGTATCTTCCTCTTTTCTGAAGATTCTTACATTGGGATATATTTCAGAAATTACTTCTAGAATACTGTCCCTGCGCTTTAATATTTTCACATCTCTATCTTTTAAGTAATACTTATGCATAGGTAGTGTAACTATCACTGTATTAATGTTTTGAATTTTCAGATAATTCAGTATTTCGTATAAAAATTCTGTATTCTTATTAAAAAGATAAAGACTTTCAGTGGTATTAATTTCGCTACTGTGTTTTGGAATTTTGTCCTCAGCATAGCCAACTTTTCTGAAGACACCCCTATAATTATTCTCATCGAAACCAAATTTATTAAACTTAGTATAATTCACTTTTTTAAGATAATGCTCAATTATTGCTTTCGAATATATATCGGGACGTGAAAGAAATATCAGCTTATCCTTAAAATAGGTTTTTCTTTCAAAATTATTGACATTGTAATACTTTAAATAGACATTATTCTTCCAGAAATATTTGCTGTTGTGTGGTAATTCTAAATGACTGTATGAAAGTTCTAAAACTACATGTTTCAGACTAGGTAAGCGATCCCGGGTTTGGGTAATAATATTGTAATCGGTGTTATGATGTTGCGAAGTAGACCCAAAATTGATCGCCGGCTGGTCAAAATACTCCGGATTAATGGCAAGATTCATTTGAGAAGAGCCAGTCGCGAGTATTTCAATATTCCGTCCTTCCGCGTTGAGATAATCACTTACATGGGTATAATTGAAAGGTATTTGAAGCACCAAAATTTCCAGTAAAGTATAGATTAGCACCACCGGTGTAAAGAACACCAGTGATCCCTTTAGAAAGGATTTCTGTTTTCTACTAAAACTGAAAATAGATGAACGCTTCTTTTGGTCCGGCATACCTGAAAATTATAAATATTAGTGCATAATATACTGCCCAACGCACGGGTTTGCTAAAATGCTTTTCTAACTCAATTAATGGATAAGGTTTAAAACGGGTTATAACTTCAGCAACTACCAAAATTATAATGACTAATGCCTTCCAGCCTATAATCAAACTAAAATCTGGCGATGGGATAAAGGAAACGATTCGTTTGAGAATTGTAAAAGCTGTAGTTAAACTATCTGACCTGAAAAAGATACACGAAGTCATTATTAAGGTAAAACTGTATATGATGGTCAGGGGTAGTGGTATCCTGGTTAAATAAGTAATTAAGGTCGCACTTTTACCTTTTATCTTGAAAGGAATTCGCTCAATCGAAATAGTTATGGCTTGAAAGGCACCAAAGACAATAAATGTCCAATTGGCCCCATGCCACAGTCCGATGAGGGTCATGGTAACAAAAAGCGCGAAAGTTTTATATACATAGCTTTTCTTTTTAATTTTTGCCAAAGGCGCGTACACATAGTCGGTAAACCATCGTGTTAATGTTATATGCCATCGGTGCCAGAATTCGGAGACACTTCGAGATAAATAGGGAATATTAAAATTCTTGCTCAGGTTAAAACCGAAAAGTTTAGCGGTTCCAATAGCGATATCACTATATCCTGAAAAGTCGCAATATATTTGAAAGAAAAATAGGGCAGAGGCGTAGAGCAGCGCAAGGCTTCCATACGTTTCGGGGGCAGCATAGATGATATTTACTGCCACGGCAACATTGTCGGCGACAATAATTTTTTTAAATAAACCCCATAGAATCTGTCGTAAACCTTCTTTTGATGTTTTCAAACTGAATTCTCTTTCTTTCTGAAACTGAGGCAATAATTTTCTGGCACGTTCAATAGGTCCCGCTACCAATTGAGGAAAGAAACTTACGAAACATAAAAATTCAATGATTTTTCTCGTTGGCTTGATCTTTTGTTGATATACGTCGATAGTGTAGCTCATGGTCTGGAATGTATAAAAACTCAAACCAACGGGAATGACAACATTCCAAAAGAAATAGGTATCGTTAGGGGGATTTGTATAAAATAAAGAAGTAAAACTTTCGAGAAAGAAGTTAAAATACTTAAACGCAAATAAAACCCCTAAATTCCACAAAATGCTTCCGTAAAGGAATAGTCGTTTATGAAATTTATTCCGAGACTTTTGTATACCTATTGCAGCATAATAATCAATTATAGAACTTAAGAAAATAAGTGAAAGAAATCGCCAATCCCAAAGCCCGTAGAAGACATAGCTTGCCACTAATAACAGAATGTTTTGTGCTATACGGCGCTGGCTTCCAATACTCCAATACAAGAGATAGACAATAACCAGAAATAAGCCAAAATCGAAAGAGTTAAATAACACGTTTTTCTTTATTTCAGGCTAAAGATAAAAAAGCTGAGATGATTCTATCGAATAATTAAATAGTTTTGAAGAATTAAAAAATCCCATAGTTTGTAAACTATGGGTTCTGAAAATTTTAAAACAATTGCCTTTTATTCTATACCGTAGATTACTAAGTTATTGATCGCAATTTCATCTCTGAAACCGCTACCGGTATTATCATCCATGGTCACTCTAATATATATATAATCGTTTGTTGCAATGCTTAATCCTGTAATGCTTTTGTCAATTAACGCATCCATTTCAAATCCATTCCCATCAGCAGCTTCCTCAGTAATTTCATTTGGATTACCCGGAGTTAGAAAGAAATCCGTTCCCTATAATACCAGTAGTTAGAAACTAAAAAAGGCTATCATTTACGATAGCCTTTTTCTTATAAAATCAAAAGAGTATTAGTTTGCCTGAACGAGAATATTGTCAATTGCAAATTCATCTCGAGCTCCTGAACCACCAACATCATCTCCGGTAAACTTAAGGTAGATAAATCCACCTGCAGGAACTGAAGCATTTATATTGATAGAGCGTTTGATCTTTTTCCAACCTATCACATCTGAAGCTGCAATAGAAGTAAAGTCTAAAGACGGTTCTGCTGTATATGTTGTTCCATTCACAGAGTGAGAGAATTTTAGTGAATTACTTCTATTCTCATTATTATTCACGTAAATTCTGTAGGAGATATAGAATGTATTCACTGCCGCGCCTGTACTATTCACAATTTTGAATTCAAAATCTCCTGGCGTAAAGTCTGTCGCACCGGGTTGAACTCCAAGGGCGTAATTGCCATTCCCTGTATGGAAGCTATATACACCACCGGTACCAACATTTCCGTCGCTTTCACCTCTTGCAAAATCTCCTGTTAACTTAGTGTCACCAAACGCCATCGGTCCGTCACTCAATCCATTAACTTTAATTATATCTGAACTTAATTTCCCAGCTTCAAACACCGGCTGGAAGCCTTGTCCTCTAAACTGTTGAAATCTTCTTCTGTATAATTTTTTAAAACATGGGTTGTCGCTTTCAAAAATTCCCGAAACCAAACCATAAGCAGATTCGAATGTCCATGTTCCTATCACTCCCGAACAATCGTTTGGCCCGGTAGCCTGATTATTAAATCGGTGAATTCCGTCCCACGCGACTGCCTGTCCATCTACAGTGAAACCTGTGGTGCTCATTCCATCACCACTTACAATATTACATGTCGTAAAATTGTTGAAGGGAGCACAAGAATTTTGAACACCAATCCCACTATTATAAGTGTTTCCACCTAACACTACCTGAGTGGTAACATTGGTATTACCCGTTGGAGTACCAGTAAACATTAAATTGAATGTTTGAACTCCTGCATTGTTTAAAACCGGATGTCCCTGATCTATTGTTACTTCATAAGCACCAGATATTGGTGTAACCGGTGCACGACTAGTATGTTTTGCTGCCATAATGCTTCCTGCTTCATTTAGAAAAATAAAGTTGCTGATCACCGGGGTAAGATCTCTACCGGCAATAGACATAGTAAATGAAAGATTCTGAGATTGAAACTCTAAATTAACTGAATTTGACCCGCGCTCTACCGTTTGAAAGGCGTTAGCGTAATAAACATCACCATTACTTGTTATCAATTCGGCTGTCGGATTGCGTTTCACAGTATTGTTCATGTCATCACTAAAAGGGATGTTTATTTCTAACGATCCTCTATATTCAGAATTGTTCGTTGTAAAAACTCCTTTGTAGAATCCAAATGTGTCCGCCTCCAGAGCATTTTGATATGTTAAATGCTGCGTCGCATCTACCTTTTCAATTTTGTCAACGCTGCAAGAAATCAGTAAAAGTGCAGATGCAAAACCATAAAATAAATTTTTCATAAGTATTTTTTTAATTTGTTCGAGCGCGAAAATATGCTTTTTATCTATAAAATAGGTTATTAACCGATTATTTTATTGTAAAATAATCGTAAACTCTTCTAATATTTTCTGTAGTACAGTTTCTGTGGGAGATAAATTGTGGGTAATGGAGTCAATTTCATTTAGTTGATTGAAGTATTTTTCGATAGAACCATCCATATACTTCTCAGCAATAATCGGGTGAACATAATACTTTTTACAGACGGTCCGGGTATTACCAAGTCCTTTAGCGGCTGCATCATATGCTATAAGAATATTTTTTTCTTTTTCTTTCTTCGTTTTAACATTACCTAGTTCATAGAGGGTTTCAAAATAAATCTTACTTGCAGCCCAGGTACGAAAATCCTTGGCAGAGAATAGATCTCCACTAAGCTCTTGAATATAATCATTTACCATCCCGCTATCAATGGTATGATGTTTTCCGTTTTCATCATAATATTTAAATAAATCCCATCCCGGAATCTCTTCACATCGTAGCACAAGACGTTGTAATCGCTTATTTTTTAAAGTCACTAAATGTTTCTTTCCTTTTTTACCAACAAATTCAAATTTTAATTTGTTTTGATAGATATCAACATGCCGGGTTCTTAGAGTGGATAAACCATAGGTTTTATTGTGCTTGGCGTAATAATCATTCCCAATCCGAATATGAGTTTCCTCCATCAGTTTTATGACCAACGCTAAACATTTACGCTTGGTCATTTTGGGCAAGGCAAGATCTTTTTCAATTTGTTCGCGAATCTGTGGGAGCACATTTCCGAAGGCAATCATTTTAAAGAATTTGGTTTTATTTCGCAATTGCGACCAATGAGGATGGTATCTGTATTGCTTTCGGTTCTTGGCATCGCGGCCTACTACTTGAAGGTGTCCATTCTTCAGATGAGTTATTTTCACCTTTTGCCAAGCCGGAGGAATCACCAGAGATTTAAATCTCTTTAAAGATTTCTTATCAACTATTTTTTCGCCGTTTTGTGTATAATAAAAGCCTTTGCCATGGCGATGCCTTTCAATGGTCAGTTTATTCTCGGTTACATATATCAAATTAGCCAGTTTGGCCGCTTTGATCGGATTTTTCAGAATTGCTTTAACCTGTGGTGCTTTTATAACCATAGATTAAAATTAAGTCTTTCAAAAACCTCTTTGTCTTAAGAAAATTATAAAAGATTAAACAATTAATTGAAATAACTAAAGGTTTCTCCGTCTTTTATCTTGAGAAGGGACTCATAGATAAGCTTAATTACGTTCTCCACATCGTCGCGATGCACCATTTCCACAGTTGTATGCATATAGCGTAGTGGTAAAGAAATCAATGCGCTTGCTACACCGCTATTGCTGTATGCAAATGCATCCGTATCGGTTCCTGTTGCTCGTGATAATGCTGCACGTTGAAAGGGTATTTTATTGCTTTCTGCCGTCTCAACAATTAGATCTCTAAGTTTTTGTTGCACCGCAGGTGCATAAGCTATCACGGGACCCGATCCAATTTCCGCATGTCCTTGTTTTTTCTTATCGATCATAGGTGTTGTGGTATCATGGGTCACATCTGTAACGATAGCTACGTTCGGCTGAATTCGTTCAGCGATCATTTGCGCCCCTCGTAATCCTATTTCTTCCTGCACCGAATTCGTAATGTATAATCCAAATGGTAATTTTTTCTTATTCTCATGCAAGAGTCTCGCTACCTCTGCTATCATAAATCCACCCATTCTGTTATCCAGGGCTCGGCAAACAAATTTGTCTTTATTCAGAATATGAAATTCGTCGGGATAAGTAATTACACAGCCAACATGAATGTCCATTTTTTCAACTTCATCCTTATCTTTAGCACCAACATCTATAAATATATTGTCGGGCTTAGGTGCTTCCTCTTTAGCTTTACTTCTCGTATGAATTGCCGGCCAACCAAAAACACCTTTTATTATTCCTTTTTTGGTATGAATATTAACGATCTTAGAGGGTGCAATTTGATGATCACTTCCACCGTTTCTTATAACATACAGTAATCCATTATCACTAATATAATTCACATACCAGGAAATTTCATCGGCATGACCTTCAATCACTACTTTGTATTTTGCTTTCGGATTTATGACTGCCACTGCCGTGCCGTACGTATCGGTAAAGAACTCATCAACATATGGTTTTAGATAGTCCATCCAAATATTCTGACCATCCCATTCGTAACCGGTGGGAGCTGCATTATTTAAGTAGTTTTCTAAAAAAGTTAAGGATTTTTTATTCAATATTGACTTACCCATATGTTGTAATTTTTGATTCTGTTTTTGCAAAGACCAAAATTAGTAATTTATTAATAAGTCGAGCCTGCATTTTGCTTAATTTTGGAACGATTTTAGCAGTTAGTCCCAAAATAATAAAGTGTAAATGAAATTTCAGAAATACCTATATATAATTTTATGCTGTATAACTATAAATGGTATGGCACAGGTGGTTGGAGATTATCAGGAAAAGAAAAATGATAGTACCGAAACCTTTTACTATATAATAGAAGGCGATTCTATTCCAAGAGAATTTATTGACTTGGAAGAGGTTGTTCTCCTAAACAAGCTGGAGTTTAATTCTAAACAAGACAGAAGACGATACCTGATATTACGTAGAAAGACCCGAAAGGTTTATCCTTATGCGAAACTTGCTTCCGAAAGATTAATTACAATGACTGAACGCTTAAAGACGATTGAGAAGAAGAGTGACAGGAGACGCTACACCAAGCGGATACAAAAGTATATTGAAGAGGAGTTTTCAGAGAAACTAAAAAAATTAACACGCACTGAAGGTCAGATACTGGTGAAGCTCATTCACCGGCAAACCGGTCGTACTGCCTTCGATTTAGTCAAGGAGCTTCGTACCGGCTGGCGGGCATTTTGGTACAATACTACCGCGAATATGTTCGATATATCTATTAAGGAAGAATATCAGCCTTTTGATATAAAGGAAGACTATTTAATAGAAGATATTCTGGAGCGTTCATTCCAATCCAATATCCTCGTCCGACAAAAACCTGCATTTACAATAGATTACCTCGATCTCACTTCGCATTGGAATAAAAAATCTGTTGATAAGTAGGGTTTTACTCACTTGTGTAGTATTATTTTTTAATCTACTTTAGTAGTTCGCCTTTTTTAAACCATATTGGTTGGCGAATCCCGTTCTTTTTCTTTTGGGTGCTCCGTGAAGTAAGCAAACTTTACTCCACGGCGGGCTTTCAGCGCTACACGATAAACCCATCACGGGTTTAACTAGGTAGCTTGCTTCAATCCCTAGCACAAATGCGTATTTTTTTTAGTCCTTAAACAGGTAGTTTTCAATGGCTTGTAGGTTGTTAATAAAAAATAGTTGAAAAAGTTTCAAATTCATTTGGATGGATAGAGAAAGGCGTTGTATATTTGCACCCGCTTAGAGAAACAGGCGACGTTCAAAAACATGGTGATTGGTTAATATTGCGGTTCAATTCCGCCACACCAACAAATAACTATTCTAAAATTATTGATATAATTTTCCTTCAATTTTAAGGGGGGTCCACCGAAGGTGGGGAGAATTTTAAAAGTTCATTGATATATTGAAATTGACAGCGTATGAGATACAGATG
>CBDUGY010000015.1:0-33493 GCA_965367015.1 uncultured Ulvibacter sp. | reverse complement strand
AAAAAAATTTAACATTGTAATGTATGTGTTCCACTAAACATTTGTGTGTTACGGTTGGCAGAATACTTTTTTAGGTAGTAATTTTGTAAAAAATTTGCAATGCTTCAGTTTTTTTCAAAGTTTAAATTCTTAGGAGTTGTTTTACTGATTCTTTCTATAGTCATTATTACAATTATTTATCAAATTTTAAGTCCGGAAAAAGTTCTTCCTATTTACCAGCCGGCGCAGGTAAATTCTGAAATGGTAGATAGTACTATTCAGCATGTGAAAAAGTACCATACTATTGCCAATTTCTCACTCACCAACCAAAATGGTAAGGAGATAACACAACGCGATTACAAAGATAAAATCTATGTAGCCGACTTCTTTTTCACCACCTGTCAGACTATTTGTCCAATTATGACCGATCATATGGTACAGATTCAGAAAGAGCTGATTAACGATAATGAAGTTCTTCTTTTATCTCATACTGTGACTCCTGAAATCGATAGTGTTTCACAATTAAAAAAATACGCTGTTGAAAAAGGGGTAGATGATACAAAATGGAATTTAGTCACCGGAGACAAAAGAGAGATCTATGAACTGGCACGAAAGTCATATCTCGCAGCCAAAGACAATCCATACGAGGAAGACGACCTCATTCATACTGAAAACTTCGTGCTTGTAGATCAAAAAAAACGCATTCGTGGATTCTATGATGGTACAAATCCAGACGCCATTAAGAAGCTTCTTGATGATATTAAAATTCTAAAAAAAGAAGACTGAAGAATTTTAAACTCAAAAGTTTTTTCACGTCTTTAATTTCGCTTACTTTTGTCTTGTTTAAAATCAATCTAAATAAGAATAATGCTAACTATCGCTTCTCTAAAGAAAGGTCAACGCGCCATTATCAAGGAGTTTTCTGTGGATGTGGTTCCATTAAAACTATTGGAAATGGGTTGCCTACCTGGAAATGAAGTGTTCTTAGTGCAAATAGCTCCCTTCCACGATCCTTTGTATTTAAATATAAATGGCAGCCATCTTGCTATTCGGAAAGAAACAGCTGAGAAGATATTTATTGAACTGATATAATAGAATGGCTAAACAGATAAATGTCGCGCTCATAGGGAATCCCAATACCGGTAAAACATCCGTTTTTAACCGACTCACCGGACTAAATCAAAAAGTGGGAAATTATCCGGGAATTACCGTTGAGAAAAAACAAGGGATCTGTAAACTTCCCCGCGGCGTAAAAGCACATATACTTGATCTGCCCGGAACTTATAGTTTGAATGCCTCATCACTCGATGAAAATGTCGTTATTGAACTTCTCCTGAATAAGAATGATAAAGACTTTCCTGATGTAGCAGTAGTGGTTTCAGAAATAGAAAATCTAAAACGAAACCTGCTGCTTTTTACTCAAATTAAAGACCTCGGTATCCCGACGATACTCGCCGTAAATATGGCAGATAGGATGTCCCGAAAAGCGATCTCACTGGATATAGAAGTGCTTGAGCAAAAACTTGAAACCAAAATCGCTTTAATCAGCTCTCGGAAAAATAGCGGTTTTGATTACCTAAAAGAGCTTATCGCCTCCTTCAATTCTTTGTCTACCAAACCTTGTGTAAATGCTTCGGCGATTGCACCCGATTATTTCAACAGGCTTAGAAAAGTTTTTCCTAATCAGGATCTTTATAAGCTCTGGCTTGTTATTACACAGGATGTTAACTTCGGAAAACTAGACAGAAAGGAGTTAATAGGTGTTGCGAGTTTTAAAACCGAATCGGAAAGTAATTTGAAGCGCCTTCAGCAAAAGGAAACCATCTTACGATACCAGTTTATTAACGGGGTACTCAAAGAAACTTTAACAATCGATACAGCTAACGCAAAAGATTTGCGCAGTAGATTAGATAGGATTCTTACACATAAAATCTGGGGATATGTTATTTTCTTCGGAATCTTACTGTTGATATTTCAAGCGATTTTCGACTGGAGCAGTTATCCAATGGATTTTATCGATACTACTTTTGCTTCTTTAAGCGAATGGGTAAAAAATTCAATGCCACCGGGAGATTTCACCAATCTTATTGCTGAAGGTATTATTCCGGGACTCGGTGGAATCGTTATTTTTATTCCACAAATTGCCTTTCTGTTTCTCTTCATCTCCATTCTGGAAGAAACCGGTTATATGAGTCGGGTAGTATTTTTAATGGATAGAATTATGCGACGCTTCGGGCTTAGTGGTAAAAGTGTAGTTCCATTGGTTTCTGGAACAGCCTGCGCAATTCCTGCTATTATGGCAACTCGTAATATAGAAAACTGGAAAGAGCGTTTGATAACGATTTTAGTTACTCCATTTACCACATGTTCGGCGAGGCTTCCAGTCTATCTAATTATAATTGCATTGGTCATTCCGGAAGGGCGAGTTCTTGGGATTTTTAGTATGCAAGGTTTAACATTAATGTTTCTTTATCTACTTGGTTTTGGAGCAGCCCTCTTTTCCGCCTACTTGCTGAATAAAGTGCTGAAAATTCGAAGTAAAACTTTTTTTGTTGTGGAAATGCCTAATTATAAGCTCCCATTGCCAAAAAATGTATTGATTACAGTGATTGAGAAAACAAAATCCTTTGTTTTAGGTGCAGGTAAGATTATTTTAGCAATTTCTGTAATCCTTTGGGTATTAGCTTCCTATGGCCCCGGTAATTTTAACGAAGCAGAGACAATTGTTACGCAACAAAATAGTTCGCTGAGCCTGTCGGAAAAAGAACTTGAGACGAAAATCGCATCCTTCAAATTAGAAAACTCGTATATCGGGATTATTGGAAAGGGAATAGAGCCAGCAGTACGACCGTTAGGGTACGATTGGAAAATAGGAATCGCAATTGTAAGTTCTTTCGCTGCAAGAGAGGTATTTGTTGGAACTCTAGCTACTATCTATAGTGTTGGAAGCGATGAAGAAGAAACAATTAAGAACAGAATGGCAGCTGAAGTTAATCCTATTCTAGGAACACCCTTATTTAATTTTGCAAGTGGTATTTCACTGTTGCTATTCTATGCCTTTGCCATGCAATGTATGAGTACTCTTGCCATCGTAAAGCGAGAGACCAATACCTGGAAATGGCCTATTTGGCAATTAGTTGTTATGACGGCTATTGCTTATGTGGTAGCTTTGGGTGCCTACCAAATACTTAAATAAAATTTATAATTATCTTTGTGATATGCAAACATTATTAGTGATATTAACTTTCGCACTTGCTTCGGGATATCTCCTGAAAAAATTTGTATGGAACCCGATTTTTGAAGGTCGGCAGAAATCTATTGGTACCCTTGATGGTGGAAAAACAAAATGTGGAAAGAATGACTGTGCTTGCCATTAATTATTCCTTTTTCTCTTCCGAAACCAGTAAAACGTAGTTCAATTTTCCCGCTGTATCTGAAGTAGGATAAGGACTTAAGGCTATTCCTTTTAGGACCTTTTCTTCAGAAGAATATAAAATATTGTCTTTTTTGCCTCCAAAAAGTAATTCTACTTGTTTGGATTCCTTTCCGGAAACGGAGACTTCAACCAATACCTTTGCTTGTCCTGCCCAAACGCAGGTTACGTCTTTAGGGCAACGAGAATCTTCAAGAACCTTGATGAATTTAATTGAGACATCGCCTAAAAGTACGGTTTCACCCATTGGTACTTTTACAGCAATTTTTGGCACTTCCACTTTTTCCTCTTGCGCGAATGTGACCGAAGTAATTAAAATAAGTACTAAAAGTATTGACTTTTTCATAGTGATAATTTATGTGTTTTAAAGATATGTGAAAAAATGATGCCAAAGTAAACTTCTATGAGACAAAACCCGCAACATGATGTTAAATAGGCGGAGAAGTTTTTACCCTCTAAATAAAAAGAAGTCATCTTTCATATGCTCTATCTTTTCATCTTTGTTGGTGATAATATATTCCAATGCAAGATTTGTGAATTCCTCTCCTTTTTGAGTAAGAGAAACTACCTGGTCATGAATCACGATCATATTATTCTTCAGCGCAAGTTCTAAAACTGTTTTAGATCGTACTCTTTGCCAATTGATGTGTTCATTTAAGTGATTTATGTGGCGTTCGTCTTTTTCAGTGTGATTATTTAAGTGCAACAAAAAGGTAATAAGAGAAACCTCTGTACGTTGTTGTTTCTGCCTGTATAAAACCGACAATAAGCCTTTCCGCGGAGCGAAAAGATAAACTCCTAAAAAAACAACACCTAAGATCGTTGTCATAGATCCCGAGATTGAAGCATCTAAAAGATTGGCCATCCAGTATCCCGCAATCGCTGAAAATACTCCAAATCCCACCGAGAGCCATAACATTTTTTTCAGATCGCTTGTCAATAAGTACGCCGTAGCTGCAGGTGCAATCATTAAAGCGACTACTAGAATTGCCCCTACGGCATCGAATGCGCCCACAACAGTAATTGACGAAACCGACATTAGTCCATAATGAATTATCATGGGAGAAAACCCCAGAGCAGACGACAGGCCAGCATCGAAAGTACTTACTTTCAGCTCTTTAAAAAATAAAAATAAAAGTATCAGGGTTATGAGCAGTA
This sequence comes from uncultured Ulvibacter sp., assembly GCA_965367015.1. Lineage (GTDB taxonomy): Bacteria > Bacteroidota > Bacteroidia > Flavobacteriales > Flavobacteriaceae > CAXBES01. The sequence goes on along the minus strand of CBDUGY010000015.1, from coordinate 28,923 downwards.
CAACTCCCATCACCCAAAGTGATTTAGGACCAACATCCATACCGGATATCAAAAGTCTGTCGAAAGGTGCAAATGCCAACTCCCCCAGCAATACAGCATCAACATCTAAATGGACATCGTTCGCATTTTTAGCGATCATTATTACTCCTATACTAAAAAGTGCGGGAAAAACGAGTCCGATAGCAGTATCTTCTTTTACCAATCCTGTCTTCTGAATTAACTCTACCAAAACTACAGTGATCACCCCAGTTAGGGCAGCGAGCAAAATTAATAAGGGTGAATTTAAATCTTGCGTGATAAAAAACCCGATTACGATTCCAGGTAGAATAGAATGACTAATTGCATCGCTAATCAAGGCCATTTTTCGAAGCACTAAAAATACTCCAGGTATGGCACATGCAATTGCCACCAGAGCTGCAATGAGCTGTATTTCTATTTGTGGGCTAGTCATTCTTCAGTTGTTGATTATACAAATCTTTCGCTTCATCGAAGCCTTTCCTCGTTAGTGACCAATTCTGGCCATTCAGAGATATCCACTCCTTCTCCTCTAATGTTCTTAAAGAATTCTTCGTAAAACCTTGAAAATTATTTAAAATACGTATTGCATGCGGGTGTGAAATATCTTCGTGTGTCTTTGCGATGCCATACATAAACTGAAGGGTTTTCTTCAATTGTAAATCTGTTCGATTCTTTCGGAAACGAATTTCTCGAAACAATAACCCTCTGCCTGGTGAAAAAATAAATGAGAATAACACGAAAACACTTGCTACGAGTACGATCACCGGACCGGTAGACAAATTATTTTGACTTGCACTGATAGCAGTTCCGAATACTCCTGAAAATGCTCCGAAGATCGCTGCTAAAAAAACCATAGTTCCCAAACTGTTTGTCCATTGCCGTGCGGCAGCCGCAGGCGCCAAAAGCATAGCGCTCATTAGTACTACTCCAACGGTTTGCAGTCCCAAAACAATAGCTAATACTATAAAAAATGTAATAGTTATGTCAATAAATTTGGTGTTGAATCCCAAGGTTTTTGTGAAATCAGCATCAAATAGGAGTACTTTAAATTCCTTCCAGAATAGTAGCATCACCATTAGGCTGATTCCAGTTACGATAATCATTATTTGCACATCTTTTTCAACCAAAGTAGCGGCTTGTCCGAAAAGATATTTATCTAATCCCGCTTGATTTGCGTTCGGTTGCTTCTGAATAAATGTTAATAATAACATTCCGAAGCCAAAGAATAATGAAAGAATTAACCCAAGAGCAGTATCACTTTTTAAGTGTGTTTTAGTGATCATACCGCGTATCCAAAAAGTTCCTATCAGTCCGCTTATAAGAGCTCCGAGTAATAATATATTCGAATCTTTCGCGCCGGTGATTAAGAATGCAATAGCAATTCCGGGCAAAGCTGCGTGAGAGATAGCATCTCCTAATAAACTTTGTTTCCGCAACACAGCAAAACTGCCTAACATTCCGCAAATAGCACCTAATACCGCCGTTCCCAGCGTAATGGTACGTAGGGTGTAATCGGTGAATAGAAGTTCGAAATATTCGGATATAGTCAATGTGCTTTAAACTTGATGTTATTTGTTAATCGCCACTTTATAATTAATTCCGTAGGTTTTTGTCAGGTTGTCATCATTAAAGATTTCTTTCACGGGTCCGGTAGCTATTTTTTTCACGTTTAAAAATGTCACCCAATCAAAATACTCGGGAACCGTTTGCAGGTCATGATGTACAACCACCAGCGTTTTTCCGGCTTTACGTAATTCTTTCAAAATATTAATTATCGCGATCTCGGTGGAGGCATCAACGCCCTGAAACGGCTCATCCATAAGATATATTGATGCATTTTGGACCAACGCACGCGCTAAGAAGACACGCTGTTGTTGTCCGCCGCTCAACTGGCTTATTTGTCTGTTTTTAAACGAAAGCATGCCCACTTTTTCAAGAGCTTCAAGTGCTGCTTTCTTTTGTTTTTGTCCGGGTCGTTTAATCCACCCCAAACTTCCATACGTTCCCATCATCACAACATCGATGGCAGTTGTTGGAAAATCCCAATCCACACTTCCTTTTTGAGGTACATAGCCTACCAATTTTCGTTGTTCTTTATAAGGCTTATCGTAAATTGAAATACTTCCGGCTATTGGCTTTATTATTCCGAGAATCGACTTAATTAGCGTCGATTTCCCAGCACCGTTGGGGCCTACAATCGCCATTAGCACCCCTTCAGGCACCAACAGATCGATATCCCATAACACGGGTTTGTAGTTATAAGCTACAGTGAGGTCATCTACTTTAATCGCATATTCTTGTTCCATTTTATTTTAGTGCTTCTACGATAGTGATTACATTATATCTAAACATACCAAGGTAGGTGCCTTCCAAAGTACCCGGATCTCCCAAAGCATCACTGTAGAGAGAACCCCCGATTTCTACCTGATGATCTGTGGACAAAACTGCTTGCTGCAATGCCTCTATGGTACGACGTGGCACAGAACTTTCAATAAATATTGCCTTTACCTTATTATCGATGATATAGCTTGATAAGCGTTGCACATCTTGCACCCCGGCCTCGGTAGCAGTTGATAATCCCTGAAGACCCACCACCTCAAATCCATATGCTTTTCCGAAGTAATTAAATGCGTCGTGGGCAGTAACTAATATTCTTTTTTCCTTCGGAAGAGCCTCTATAGTGGTTTTAACCCACTCTTCTAAGGCCTCAAGCTCCAAAATATATGTTTCTTTATTCTTCTGATATAATTCTTTATTCTCCGGGTCGGCATTTTGAAGAACTTCAGTAACTTTTTCAGCAAATTGCATAAAGAACTGAATATTGAACCATACGTGGGGATCATAACTAGAAGCAAAGTATGTAGAACCGATCAACTCCTTTTTATCTAAGAATTCACCTAATGGTACAGTTGTTTTATTCTGACTTTCCATTTTTTCAAAAACTTCAACTAACTTTCCTTCCAGATGCAAGCCATTATAAAAAATAACATCAGCATTAAATAATTTCGAGACATCTCCTTCACTTGCCTTATAAAGATGTGGGTCAACGCCGGCTCCCATTAAACCTTGCACTTCTATAGCATCTCCACCGATATTCTTGACCAAATCAGTTAGCATCGAGGTAGTAGCAACAACTTTTAACTTCCCCGAAGTTTTAGTAGTGTCTTTACAGCTAATAAGCAATATTACCGTTAGTAGTATAAATAAGTTCTTCATTTTTAAATTTTAATTAGGAATTCTTAAGCTCATTCCAAGACTTAGTAAGATGTCTTGACCAGAAGTAAAACTTCGACCGACCGTAGCATCTAATTGTAAATTATTTTTTAATGAGTAGGTAAATCCGGCATCCCACAAATGATTGGCTTTATTATTTTCGGGAAGATCTCCATAAATTTCGGCATACAAACCGATTTTGCTAGAAACTCGATAGCCATACGCGAGTGTATAAATATATTCCGCCATTGGTGAATCATTCAGCCATTGGGCTCCGAGATTATATGCCAGGCTCGAATGTTCGGACAGAGTGTGAGCAAAAGATAATATAATATCTACACCTGTATTGTCAGGTTTGTAATCTGTTGAAGCCGTAAATGGAAGATATAAATGTCCTAATAATCCTATTTCCGGCTGCCAACCATTTTCTTCTATAATTTCTACTTTCATTCCTGCCAATAAAGGTGACAGGCCACTCAATCTATTCTGTATCTTGTGCCCATTAGAAGAAAAATGTCCTTCTTCAATGTTCCATCCTAATCGAATTTCGAAGTTATCAAAGATTCCATATCTCAGTAGAGTTGTGTTATATCCAAATACTTCCGCCTTAAAGTTGTTTTCATCAAAAGATTCATAGAAAGCTCCTGTCTCTATCTGAAAATACCCTTTTGGAACAGTATTGGGGGATTCAGTTGCATCAGGCCTATCGGTAATCATTTCAATAATGGCCTGGTTTTCCTGTGCCAATAAACCTTTTGACAGCCCTATGGATGCAAATAAAATAAGAAATGCAGAGTTTTTCATTTTAGTTCGTTTGCACATATAAATTTTCTGCTATTTTTTTCGAAATAAAGAATTGATCGCTCCCCACCTGAATAATCATGGAACCATCGAAAAATTCTTTTCCAAGGACTTTGATTTTTGTGCCTATACTTATCTTTCGTTTATCTAAATATTGTAAAAAATCTCCGCTGGTCTCTTTTACTCCAACGCAAACCCCTCTCTGATTTTTCCTTAGTTCTGAAAGCAATTTTTTCTCGGTTCGCTTTACATTACCGTGTTTATCCGGGATGGGGTCACCATGTGGGTCGAAATCGGGATTCCCCAGGAACTTATCTAAGCGGGTTACCAATTCTTCAGACTGGATGTGCTCCAACTGTTCAGCAATCTCATGCACTTCATCCCAGTGAAAGCTGAGTTTCTCTACCAGAAACACCTCCCAAAGACGGTGCTTTCTTATAACGTTCGCCGCAATTTTTCTTCCTGTTGGAGTCAATAGAGTGCCTTTATATTTTTTATAGGAAAGAACCTCTTTTTCAGCCAGTTTTTGAACCATATCAGTGACCGAAGATGGCTTGGTTTCCATACGTTCGGCTATAGCATTAGTACTAACTTCACCTTGGATATCCAATTCGAGGTGGTATATGGTTTTCAAGTAATTTTCTTCAGCAAATGTAAACATCCGACAAAGGTAAATATAATTTTCTATTTATACTAAACTTATTTTTAGGACTGTCTAAATATTCGATTTGATATAGTTGCACATAGCCTATAAATCAATATTTAGCTTCCATTATTGATATTAAGTGAGGAGTAATCAGTTAAAAACCACGTTCTTTTTGAAGTTGTTCGTATGCCTCTTGCACTTTTCTAAACTTTTCTTCGGCTCCCTTCTGATAAGCTTCATCCATATGTTGAAGTTTATCCGGATGGTACTTTTTGGCCATAGTTCGGTAGGCTGCCTTTACCTCGGCATCAGTAGCAGTTCGATCGATCTCCAGAATCTTATAGGCGCTATCGGGATTCTTAAAGAACATCGCTTTTATACTTTCAAAATCTCTGTAATTGACACCCAAAAATCCGGAAATGCGATTAATTTCCTTTACTTCCGGTTCAGAAACATGTCCGTCGGAATTTGCAATACTGAATAAAAAGTGTAAAATCTGTAGTCTGGATTCATAGCGTGTTCTCTGTTGTAAAATTGAGCATATCCGTTGAGCCGATATCTCACGCTTTTTTATTACCTCATTAAATACTTTAAAAGTTGCATTAGCGCGCTCTACACCATAGGATTGTACAAAGTATTGCCGCACATAATCTAATTCACTTTTACTAACCGTACCATCAGCCTTTATCACTAACGATGCCAAGGACAGTAAGTTTAATTCGAAATCGGCTGGAGATACCCTATCTCCTCCTTGCTTAAAAACTGTTTGAAATGAGGTTCTGTTCCCCGTGAAACTCTCAATCAAACTTCCTAAAACAAATCCGGCGATCGCACCCGGAAAACGAAAAAACATATAGCCAATAATGGCTGCAAACCAACGGATCATAAAAAATAATGAAGTAAAAAATTAGTAATGGCAAATATAAGTAAAGCAACTAGGACTTTTGTTACATATTATTGATTTCAGGGCTATATACTAAACGTTGAATTACCGGTCTTCAGAGTTTTAATTCTTCATTTCTTCCCGTGGTTATCCTTTTCATATTTCGTATCTTTGCCATATATTTTAACTATTTAAAGAAAAGATTATGTATCCACCAGAATTAGTTAAACCAATGCGTGAAGACCTCACTAATATTGGGTTTGAAGAATTACATACAGAACAGGATGTAGCCAATGCTCTCAGCAAAGAGGGTACTACTTTGGTTGTAGTAAATTCAGTTTGCGGTTGTGCCGCAGCTAATGCTCGCCCGGGAGCGAGAATATCATTACAAAATTCTAAGAAGCCCGATCATTTGGTAACCGTTTTTGCGGGTGTCGACCGAGAAGCCGTTGATGCTGCCAGGGCTCAGATGGTTCCTTTTCCACCTAGTTCTCCGTCTATGGCATTATTTAAAGATGGTGAATTGGTGCATATGTTGGAACGCCATCATATCGAAGGGCGACCGGCAGAGATGATCGCTGAAAATCTAAAAGGAGCTTTCGACGAATTTTGTTAGAGTGTCTAACTATTTTCAGAAAGAATATTTCTAATTATATTAAACCGTTTCTAAAAATTTGGAAACGGTTTTTTACTTTTGAATTTCAATGAAACAAGTCGCGCATATTTTAAGCTATCCCATGTCGGTGATCTTCTATCTTTTCTTCGGAATAGGATTGCTCTTCTTTCATGTGGTAGAATGGATCTGTTTTAATGCTTTTGGCTATCAGGCTCACAAGAATAGTGTGGATTACTTAAATCTGTATATTTTAAGATGTTTGAACATATTAGGAACTCGTTTCAGTTTTAAAATTGAAGGAACTCTTCCCAAGAATAAGCCTGTAATAATTGTTTCAAATCATCAAAGCATGTGGGATATCCCGCCAATAATCTGGTATTTACGTAAACTTCACCCCAAGTTTATTTCTAAAATCGAATTGGGACGAGGTATTCCTGCGATTTCATATAATTTAAGACATGGCGGATCAGTGCTTATCGATCGTAAAAATCCGAAACAAGCACTTGCTGAAATGACCAAATTTGCACAATATTTGGTGCAATTTAACCGCAGTGGTGTCATATTCCCGGAAGGCACGCGCAGTAGGAATGGTGAGCCTAAAACTTTCCACAGGAAGGGTTTAACCACTCTTTTTAAGAATGCTCCGGAAGCGTTTGTTTTGCCGATTACCGTTAATAATTCCTGGAAATTACAGCGTTACGGAATGTTTCCCATGCCCTTAGGTGTCCACCTGAAACATCAGGTTCATCCTGCCATAAAAATTTCTGACTATACTCCGGAAGAATTGATCGATTTGCTGGAAGTGACCATTAAAACTAAAGTAATTGTTTAATGCTTTCTGATTCTGCACAGCGTATAATTGATTGCACAATTCTATTCGTAAAGAAAGAACTTCAAGGTGCCGAAGGCGGCCATGATTGGTTTCATACTGAAAGAGTTTATAAAAATGCATTGCTGATTGCTTCCGAAGAAAAAGTAGATCTTCTCGTTGTGACCCTTGGAGCACTGTTACACGATATAGCCGATTCAAAATTTCACGATGGTGATGAATCGGTTGGACCCAAAGTAGCGTACGAATTTTTAAAAACTCAGGATCTTTCAGAAGAAAGAATACACCACATTATTAAGATCATCGAGAATATTTCGTTTAAAGGAGGAAATAAGAATCAATCTTTTCATTCTTCCGAATTGGCGGTCGTACAAGATGCAGATCGTCTGGATGCCTTGGGAGCCATTGGTATTGCAAGAACTTTTAACTATGGCGGATTTAAGAACAGGGCGATTTTTGACCCATCCATCAAGCCCAATTTAACTATGTCTCCTTCCGAATATAAAAGATCGGACGCACCTACCATCAATCACTTTTACGAAAAATTACTACTACTAAAAGATCGGATGAACACAAAAACCGGAAAACGTATCGCAGAAGCAAGACATGTATTTATGCATGAGTTCTTACAACAGTTTTATGCTGAATGGGAGGGTAAAAAATAAAATAATTTCAACCTAAACAACCAGCAGACATTTAAAATAAACGTGTCTGCGGATTTTTTAGCTGAAGATAATGAGAACAATCCAGGGCCGGGAGTTTTTGATTCTTTAAATACTTCTTTTTTGCAAGCGCCATAGTATCCTTAACCTGAGTTGCAATTATTCCTTCTCCCTTCATACGACGCCCGAACTGGCTATCGTTTAAACTCCCGCCGTGGCATTCGGCTATCTGATTTAAGATTCGTTCGGCCTTATCGGGAATTGTTTTATATGCCCAATCTTTAAAAAGTTCAGCTATCTGACCGTTCAATCTAACTATCGTATATGCCACATCCTTTGCGCCCAGTTCCGAAACTTTCTTGACCAAAGGAAGTATTTCATGACTGTTAAGTGAAGGAATTATTGGCGCCATCATAACTCTTACTGGGATATTATATTGAGAAAGCACCTCAACAACTTTTAGTCGGTTCTTTATACTAGCAGTACGCGGTTCCAATAATCGGCGAGTATTTTCAGAAAGAGAAGTGATAGAAATATTGACACTAACTAGATTTAATTCTGCCAGTTTTTTTAAAATATCCAAATCTCTAAGGACCAAAGAATTTTTCGTAATAATTCCCACTGGGTGCTTCCATTTCAGAAACACTTCTAAACATTTACGTGTAATTTCAAGTTTTCGCTCTATAGGCTGGTAGCAATCAGTATTTCCCGACAAAACTATGGGATGTGGCTCCCACGATTTACTTTTCAATTTTTGATCGAGTAGCTCGGGAGCATTTTTCTTTATCAGAATGTTGCGTTCAAAGTCAAGTCCGGCACCATACCCCCAGTATTCATGACTATTTCTGGCGTAACAATACACACAACCGTGTTCACAGCCTTGATAAGGATTTGCAGAATATCCCATACCCACATCCGGGCTGTCTACCTTGTTTACCAATGTCTTCGGAAAGATATCGATATACTTGGTTTTATTCTTATCGGCTTCTTCACCCTCAATCTCACAGAAATTAAGGTATTCATCCAGCACTTCATGACTGTGCTTAAAAAAACGATTGTGGATGCGTCGCTGTGCACCACGCCCTTTAATAGGTTCAGACATAAAAAAAACTTTGATAGATTTTGGAGTCTATCAAAGTTATTCATTATTTGGAAATTTTCCAAATAAATTAGGAATAATTCCTATTTCTTACTTGCCCGGAAAAACTGGTTTTCTCTTTTCTAAAAATGCTTGTGTACCTTCTTTGAAATCGGCAGTACCAAAACACCTTCCAAATTCTGTAATCTCGGTATCAAAACCGTTTTCACCATCTTCATATCCTGCGTTTATGGCTGCGATTGCCGAGGCGATTGCAACCGGAGAATTTCTGGCTATTTTATTCGCAATATTTTCAGTAAAAGAAATTAGTTCATCCTGAGACGTTACATGGTTTACCAATCCGTATTGTAGTGCTTGCGCAGCATCAATCATACCCGCAGTCATAATCATTTCCATGGCACGGCCTTTACCTACCAGTTGAGGAAGGCGCTGCGTACCTCCATAACCCGGAATTACCCCTAGAGAAACTTCAGGTAAACCCATTTTGGCATTGTCGCTGGCAATTCTAAAATGTGCAGACATTGCTAATTCTAATCCGCCACCCAAAGCAAAACCATTAATTGCTGCAATAACGGGCGTTGATAGATTTGCCACAAAGTCGAACAACAAAGCCTGGCCTTGTGCTGCCAGCTGACCTCCTTCTGAAACTGAAAAATCAGAAAATTCACTTATATCGGCACCTGCGACAAAGGCCTTTTCACCACTTCCGGTGATAATAATAACCTTAGTTTTATGATCTTCGTCTGCCTTTTTAAATGCCCCATGAAGTTCTTTGATAGTTTCCTTGTTCAGGGCATTCAGTTTTTCAGGTCTGCTAATAGTAATTGTAGTAATTCCGTTAGCTGCTTGAAATAAAATATTGCTATAGCTCATAAGTAATTTAGATTTGGAGTTGAATTCAAAATTACGAAAACTACTACAATTGTCTAGGAAATACCACCTTAAAAGTTGACCCTTTTTCTTTGGTAGTAACTAGTGTAATCTTTCCTTCATAGGTCTCCACAATTTTCTTTACCATAGCCAGCCCGAGACCCATGCCACTAGACTTTGTCGTAAATTTAGGTTCAAAGATCTTTTCTCTGTTTTCTTCTGAGACGCCAATACCATTATCACTAACGGTAATGGCAACCATATTTGATTCAACGAAAACATTAACGTCTATTCTCGGGTTAGTGGTACCATTTTGTTCAATTGCCTGAACGCTGTTCTTAATTAAATTTGTAATTACCCTAATTAGTTGTGTTCTATCAAACTTAGCTGTAATTTCTTTTTCTTCGGAATTAAAATAAATATAATCTTCGTTGAAAATATCCAAAGCTAATTTTGTGATTTTCACCACATTTAGAGTCTCGTCTTGTTGCGCCGGCATCTGAGCATAGGTCGAGAATGCTGAAGCTATAGAACTCATTGTATCTATTTGTTGAATGAGCGTGTTACTATATTCCTTCACCTTATTGATAATGTCCGGGTCTTGGGGATCAAATTTTCTCTGAAAACTTTGCACTGTTAGGCGCATTGGCGTAAGCGGATTCTTAATCTCATGAGCAACTTGTTTTGCCATTTCTCTCCAAGCAGCCTCGCGCTCACTCGCAGCCAATTGTGCAGCACTACTTTCAAGTTCATCAATCATACCATTGTAAGCATTTACCAATGTTGAAATTTCTTCAGAAGTATCGGTAATGAGTATTTTTTTGTTGCGTTTATTCAGTCGAGTTTCAGTGATTTTTTCACTTATATCATTAAGAGATCGGGTGATAAACTTCGACAGAAAATACGCCAGAACTACCGCCATTAGTAACATAAAAATATAGGCTAAACCAAGACGCGACAGGTTTTCTTTTAATTCTTTCTTTATAAACCCATCATCTTCAATATAGGGTAGATTGAGAATAGCCAGTGGCTTAAAATATTTATCGGTTATATAAGTATAGGAAGATTGGTACCGCTGACCATCTTCCTCGAATTCTCTAACAAAATGCTTATCTCTTGCATTTTCGATAGTATCGAGAATATATTTAGGCAGCTTGGTATTAACTGTATCTCTTAAAAACGTTGCTTTTGAAGATTTAAGTAGATTTCCATCCAGATCGTAAAGATATATTTCAAGATTGTGAATTTCTTTTATATCATAAATAACGTCTTTGAATATAAGAGGAATTTTATCAGTTTCTCTGGCATAGGTTGTCTCTTCTAAAACATAATCTATATGCCCGCGAATAGATTTTTCCTTTCGCACCAAACGATCCCTGTGATAATCCTCTGCTTCCTCCCTGTATTGATATACAGTTACAATGGCAATAAGGATTGAGGCCAACATTACTAAAAGTAACATCGATAAGAAAATTCTAAAACGTAGCGATTTGTAAAATGTCATTCGGCAATCATTCTGTTTGAAAGGTAACAATAATTAAACCAAAATTTCAAGATCACTTTTTAGTCTCTCTAAATCTTTTGTAAAATTTATATCCCAGCATGAGCAATAATGAAAAGGCTATAATCCCGATGACTCCATAGATCCAATTGATTGCATGTTTTAATGAAACTAAAAATACTACCGCAAAGAGAATAATCGTAGCCCCTTCGTTAAACAACCTCATAAAATTAGAAGAATGTTTAATCACATCGTTCTGAAGTTGCTTAAAAATAACATGACATTTTATATGATAGATAATAAGTAATACTACAAATCCAAGTTTCACCTGCATCCATGTGTCGGTGATCCAAAAGGGCCGCAATATGAGCAACCATATAGCGAATGTAATTGCCAGGATCATGGAAGGCCAAGTAATAATATACCACAACCTCTTAGTCATAATTTTATACTGGTCACTAAGAATTGTACGTGCAGGTTCAGGTTTTTCCGCCGCCTCAATTTGATAAACAAATAAACGTACTATATAGAATAAGCCCGCAAACCACGTGATCACGAAAATAAGATGAAGCGCCTTTATATAATTGTATTCCACTTGGCAAAAATACATAAATTAAAACCTTTCAAAATTTAGAATTCTGAAAGGTTTTATTGATAAGTACTCATTTAACGTATCGGTGGAAGATCGAATTTATTCCTTCTCATCTTCTACAAACAGATAATTCAGATTCTTAGCATTAAATGCCTTATTAAAAGCGGTTATTTCTTCGGAAAGCAACGCATTGAATTTCAATAATTCAGCATTGATTTGCGCAGTCAACTCATTTTTAACCATAATATCCTGCTGCGTTGGAGGGAAATCGTCCATCCCCACAAGACTATTAAGATGCGCCAGCTTATTTGTTAATTTAATCGGAAAGTTTAATGGATCCTGTCCGCTGGAATTTTTGGTTTGATAGAGTGCTTTTTCTATTGCTGAAAAATCATCACTAAGTTTTTTTGCTTTTTCCACCAATTCTTTCACATTATTATTGTCTTTATACTGCTTTTGAAAAGCTTCCAACTGACTATTAATATTGCGAATCTTTTTTATTGATTTGTGCGCTTTGTCTACAGTTTCATTCACGTCACTAATAAAATCGAATTGCTTTTGCATCCCTTCAACAGTCGTCTCGGCATTTCTGTCGGGTACGATCTTAAACGTTTGGGTCAACACTTTATCGTCATATTGCAATATCACTTTGTAGTCGCCCGGAACTGCTTGGGGTGCCTCTGTACTCGCCCACCACAATATCATTCCATCCAAGCGCTCGGCTCCTTTGCTACGCATATCCCAGGTGTGGAAATTTGCACCTTTTTTCACCTCTAATTTATCTTCCTTTTTATTCTTTGTATTAAACGTTTTCAAAGTATCTCCTCGCATATTTAAATAACTCAACTTTACCTCCTTATCCTTTGGATCGGGTAGGTTAAAGTAAGTCATCACTCCACTAGGATGATTCGTACCGCTGGTTAAAGAGCCTTTTCGAGAGGCACCTCCCATTCTATAGGTGTCTTTTGGTTTAAACAAATGTAGGTCTTTGCCTTTTGCCTCCGAAAGTTGATGGATAACTCCAAGATCATCTATAATCCATAAACTTCTACCTTGTGTTGCAACGATTAAATTATTGTCTTTTATAGTGAGATCAGTAATAGGAACTACTGGCAAATTAAGTTGAAACGCCTGCCAGTTGTTCCCGTCGTCGAATGAAATATACATTCCTGTCTCGGTTCCGGCATAGAGTAAGCCTTTCTTTTTAGGGTCTTCCCTTACAACTCTCGTAAAGTGTTCCGCGGGAATACCATTAGTAATCTTTTTCCAGGTTTTTCCGAAGTCACTAGTTTTATATAAATAGGGTGCAAAATCCCCAGTTTTATATTTTGTACCAGCAATATAACATGTGCCATCATCAAATACGGAAGGCTCTATACTGTTGATCATCATCCACTCCGGCATTCCTTTTGGTGTTACATTTTCCCAGTTCTTTCCACCATTTCGCGATACATGAACCAAACCATCATCACTTCCTGTCCACAATAATCCTGGAGTAATTGGTGATTCGGCAGCGGCAAAAATGGTGCAATAGTATTCTACCGATGTATTATCCTGAGTGATGGGTCCACCCGAGGATTTCAATTTGCTAGAATCGTTTCTGGTCAGGTCGGGGCTAATTAGTTCCCAACTTTCACCTTCATTGGTTGTAGCGTGTAAGTGGTTTGATGCTGTATATAATTTATTAGGGTCGTGAGGAGAAAAGAATATGGGGAAGTTCCATTGAAAACGGTATTTCATATCTTCAGCTCCATGTCCCATTGGGTTATCTGGCCAGACACTAATACTACGAACGGTATTTTTTTCATGGTTGTAGCGGGTTAGAAAACCGTCGTAGCTACCGCCATAAACAATTTCATTGTTTTCTGGGTCAACAGCAATATGAGCACTTTCTCCTCCAGCAGTAGATTCCCAATCATCTTCATCAATCGACCATCCTTCATTTCTATGTGAGATACGCACGGTAGAATTATCCTGTTGTGCTGCATAAATCTTATAAGGAAATGAATTATCAGTGGTAACACGATAAAATTGAGAAGTGGGTTGATTGTGGTAGGTACTCCAAGTTTCACCTCCGTCATAACTAACCTGTGCTCCTCCGTCGTCACCAATAATCATTCTTTGTGGATTCTCGGGTGCTATCCAAAGATCATGATGATCTCCATGCGGAGCATTATATGTTTCGTAACTTTTTCCGCCATCGGTACTTTTGTGATATCGCACATTCAGAACATACATAACATCTTCATCCTTCGGATCGGCATAAATACGGGTATAATACCAAGCTCGCTGTCTGAGTTTCCGTTCACTATTGATATTTTCCCAGGTTTCACCACCATCGTCACTTCTGTAAACCCCGCCTTTTTCTTTATTCTCTACAATTGCCCAAACACGTTCGCTATTGGCCGGCGATACGGTAACTCCAATAATTCCCAGAGTATCAGAAGGAAATCCTTTATTCTTAGAAATCTCTTTCCATGACTCACCGCTGTCCGTACTTTTCCAAAGTGCGGAACCGTCACCACCGCTACTCAGGCTGTAAGGAGTTCTGCGCACATTCCAGGTAGACGCATATAAAATTCTAGGGTTGTTCGGATCCATAATGAGATCGACTGCTCCAGCATTCTCATTTGCAAATAGAGTTTTCCGCCAGGTTTTACCACCATCTGTACTCTTATATACTCCTCGATCCTGAGTAGGTTTATAGATATTTCCGAGGACAGCTGCATACACAGTATTGTAATCGGATGGATGAATTGCTATTCTCGGTACATGCCGACTATTCTTTAGTCCGGCAGAAACCCAAGTTTTACCGGCATCCTCACTTTTCCAGATTCCGTAGCCTGAGGATACGTTTCCACGAACTGTTTTTTCTCCGCCGCCCACATAAATTACATTGGGATCACTTTGAGCTACTTCGATCGCGCCAATGGAACCTCCAAAAAACCCATCGGAAATGTTTTTCCAATGTCTTCCGCCATCTTTTGTTTCCCAAATTCCTCCTCCGGTTGCACCGAAATAAAAGAGATTAGGTTTACCGGGCACCCCGGTTACGGCTGCGCTTCGGCCACCTCGGAACGGGCCAACAAGTCTATACTCGAGTGCATCGTATAGTTTTTCATCATAGGATTGCGCGTTGATGGTTTCTGAAATGATTCCGAAGAATAAAAGAAAAAATAAAGTTAGAGAGGTTTGATTACGAGTCATAATAGTTAGTTAAAAAGAAATTTAAAGATACCTATTTCAGAAGTATTTCAAAAAAACTTAACACAGGAATTCATCGCTTTATTCTCCTTACTTTTCTTTTGCATCTTCAAGCTCAATATGTTTTATAACCTTCCTGTTTTTAGGTCGGTACGGCAATCTTGCCAGGACATACTCCATCGCTTCAGTTCGTGCTTTTAATTTTTTGTTCGCTTTAATGATTATCCATGGCGCCGCTTTCGTATTTGTTTTACGAAACATTCTGCGCTTGTATTTGGTGTATTCGTCCCAAAGATCGAGAGCTCTTTTATCGACATCACTATACTTCCATTTTTTTAAAGGACTAGACTTTATTTCTTCAAAGCGTTTTTCTTGCTCATCCTTAGATATTGAAAAGT
Source organism: uncultured Ulvibacter sp. (assembly GCA_965367015.1). Classification (GTDB taxonomy): domain Bacteria; phylum Bacteroidota; class Bacteroidia; order Flavobacteriales; family Flavobacteriaceae; genus CAXBES01. The sequence goes on along the minus strand of CBDUGY010000015.1, from coordinate 13,591 downwards.
AGAATTTTATCAATCTAATGCCTGAATCTACCAGCATTTGTTCAAATTCATTTACCTGATTCATGAAAATGCGATAATCTTTCTCGGTACAAAAATTATTAACCGGCTCAACAATTGCACGATTGTACCAGCTTCGATCGAAGAATACTATTTTGCCTTCCTGAGGAAGTTGGTTAATATACCTTTGAAAGTACCATTGGCCACGTTCCTCCATAGTGGGCTTCGGCAAGGCAACTACTTTAAACTCTCTCGGATTTAAATGTTCGGTTATCCTCCGTATCGCTCCTCCCTTTCCAGCAGCATCTCGTCCTTCAAAAATTATTACCACTTTTTCATTGTTTTTCTCAACCCAGTGCTGCAATTTAATAAGCTCTTCCTGTAAAGATTTCAAACGATTTTCATATTTCACATAGCGGAGTGCTTTTGTGAAACTCCCATTTTCTCTCAAAAATTGGATCAGTCCTTTTTTAGAATTTAGGCTTTTTAGTTCTTTATTTGAGATTGATTTCTCCATTAGTCATCATTTCGTTTTGCGATTCTGTGATAGCGTTGTACAATATTCGGGTCGGGAAACAGATTTACCTCAGTATCGCCTTTCCCATCGTACTTGAATTTCGAGAGGACATAGCGAATACCTTCAATTCTTGCTTCTTTCTTCGTATTTGTTTGTACGATTATCCAGGGACTTATTGAGGTATGCGTTATACTAAACATTTGTTCCTTGTAGAAAGTGTAAGTATCCCAACGCTTCTGACCTTCCTGATCTACAGGACTAAATTTCCATCGTTTTAAAGGATTTTCTAAACGAGCATTAAAGCGCCGTAATTGTTCGTCTTTCGAAATCGAGAACCATAATTTTATGATATCTACGCCGTCTTCGTACAACATGTGTTCAAACTCGGTTACTTGCCGCATAAACGTATCGTACTGGTCTTCATCGCAAAAACCCATAACAGGTTCAACTACAGCCCGATTGTACCAACTCCGATCAAAAAACACGATTTCTCCAACATTCGGCATTTCTTTTATATATCGTCGAAAATACCACTGTCCTTTTTCCTTTTCAGTTGGCTTTGTAAGTGCGACAACTCTCATTGAACGGGGGTTCAAATGCTCGATGAAGCGGCGAATGGTACTTCCTTTTCCGGAAGCGTCTCTTCCTTCAAAAATGATACAAACTCGTCTTTTGTGTTTAGCGATCCATTGCTGAAGATTTACGAGTTCCGCTTGCAGTTTAAGCAATTCATCTTCATACTGAAGTGTACTTAGAATTTCATCGGCTTTTACTTGACCAAATTTTGTTTTTATCAAAGTCAGAAACTCATCCTGACTTTTTGCATTCTGAAAATCTTTTTGTGAGAGCATAGAATATAATATAATCTATAAAGATCCGGTAATAGATTTGTTTAGGAAATGATAAAAATCAGCTTAGTACTTAGACCAAATCTCTTTTTACGGCTTTATTGAGATAATATCCCGTAACGATAGTAGAGAGGACATCGGCGATGGGGAAGGAGATCCAAACTCCCCAAACTCCGAAGAAGTTTGGAAGGATTAGTATAAGTGGAATAAGAAAAAATCCTTGTTTAGTAAGACTTAGTAATAAGGCAGGAATCGCTTTTCCAATAGCCTGAAAATAACTGGCACCAATTAATTGAACCACAATAACAGGAGTGGCAGCAAAAACCCAGCGCAAAGCACTTGGAGTTCTGCGCAAAAGTTCAGCATTGTTTGCAAGAGTGTCGGCATCCTGTCCAGCTCTTTCACTAATAAATATGGATACTAAATTCGGAGCAAAAATCATGATAATAGTAAAAATTATTAATGCCAATGCTCCCGAATACTTGACCGAGGTATTAATTGATTCGCGAACACGCCCAAACTCTTTAGCACCATAATTATAACCCGCGATTGGTAAAAAGCCTTGATTAACGCCTATTACTGGGAAGAGGGCGAACATGAGCATTCGACTAATAATACCATATCCAGCTACATCTAAAGCATCGCCATAAGTTATTAGAACATTATTCAGCAAGATGGTGAGTACCGCAATAGTTCCTTGTCTTGCGAGGGTTACAAAACTGAGGCTGCTTATTTCGGAAACTAATTTCTTCTGAAGTGATAAAGAACTCCATTTTAAACGCAGTTCACTTTTTGCAATAAAGAACCACAGAATAAACAAAAAGCATATCGCGTAGCTTATGAAGGTGGCCCAGGCAGCGCCTGCCATGCCGTAGTCCAAAACGTTAATAAGAATATAATCCATAAAAATGTTTCCAACTGCGGGAAGCATCATGGCGTACATGGCATATTTTGGCTTTCCTTCGGCGCGAATCACATTATTCCCCATCATACACATAGCGAGCATTACAATGCCGTAGAGCACTATGCGATAATATGTAAGGGCCAATTCCTTAAATGAATCATCGGCACCAAAAAATTCGATCAAATAGTCTTCAAAAATTAAGCCCAGCAACGCCAGTAGTCCCGATGTTAAAAACGTAAGGGTAATTTGATTTCCAAAGACACGCAGGGCTTTTTTATCATCTCCGGAGCCTAATGCCCTGGATAATACGGAACTTCCTCCAATCCCCACTGAAAGTCCGATAGCTCCTATAAAAAAAGTGATAGGAATAACTACTGTGATTGCTGAAATGGCCAAGGGACCGATCCACCGACCTACAAAAATAGTATCGACGATCATGTTAAGAGACATTACTAAAATACCAATAGATGCCGGAACCGCTTGTTTTACGAGCAATCTGCTTATAGAATCTGTTCCTAAAGTATTAGATATTTTTTGCTGACTCATTTAAGCAATTGCTGTTTTGAGATCTCTAATTCGCCATTCATCGATCCAATTACTTAGAATAGTTGCCCAATCATCTCTATCATTCAAGCAAGGGATTACCGTAAATTCTTTTCCGCCCACTTCGTGAAATATTTCTTCACCTTCCATCGCAATTTCTTCCAATGTTTCAAGGCAATCACTTACAAATGCCGGGGTGACAATGGCCATCTTTTTTACTCCTGCCAAGCCCATTCTTTCGATTGTTCTATCGGTATAAGGTTGCAACCATGGATCGAAACCGAGGCGTGATTGAAAAGAGGTAGAGTAGGTTCCTTCTTTAAGATTTAATGTGTCTGCAACCATTTTCGTGGTCGCAAAACATTGATGTCGATAGCAAAATTGATGTGCTTTAGAAGGTGTTACACAACATTTTGCATCAATTTTACAATGTGATTTTGTAATATCGCTTTTTCGGATGTGGCGTTCCGGCACTCCATGGTAACTGAATAGAAGATGTTCGTAATCCAGATCTTTAATTTTTTCAGAAATACTTTTTGAAAGTACTTTAATATATTCAGGCTTATTATAAAACGAAGGTAACGATGTAATTTCTAGCTGTGGAAAAAATTCTTTCCGTAGCTCTTCAACTCTTACGTCGATGGTTTCTGTGGTTGCCATCGCAAACTGTGGGTATAACGGAATCACTAAAACATCATCAACTCCCTTGTCTACTAACTGCTGCAAGCCTTTTTTAAGTGTCATACTCCCGTAACGCATAGCCAACGCTACCGGTATTGTTACTTTCGCTTGTATTTTTTCCTGGAGTCTTTCTGAAAGTACGATTAGAGGAGAGCCTTCTTCCCACCATATTTTTTGATAAGCTTCAGCCGATTTCTTTGGTCGTGTGTTTAGTATAATTCCTCTTACCAAGAGAATTCTGGCCCATTTTGGCACATCAATTACCCTGGGATCCATTAAAAATTCGTCAAGGTACTTTTTTACATCTTTAGGATCTGTGCTATCCGGGGAACCAAGATTTACTAGTAGAACTCCTTTTTTCATATTTCTTGTCAATAGAAAACAAAAATACCGCATATATTCTTATTGAAAAGAAAATAGGTATAGATTAACGAAATAATAAGATAGATACGATCAAGTCACTCCTCGAGAAATAACATTGTAATATTACTATTTTACGATGAAAGTCCTGTGGTATACTTTTTTGGTGTAGTTCCAAACTTCTTTTTAAACGCAGCTATAAAATGACTGGAGGTACTATAACCCACTTTCAATCCCACTTCGTTCACATTGTGAGATCCTGTTGCAAGTAATTGTCTGGCGACTTCCATTTTGTAATCGAACAAAAAGCTAAAAACAGAATCACCATAAATCTGTTTAAAACCTTCCTTTAGCCTGTTGATTGGAAGGTTTATTTCGTCTGCTAATTCTTGCAAGGTAGGTGGTTCTGCCATGTTTGCAATTATGATTTGTTTCGCTTTTTTAATCTTCACCACATTATCTTCATCAACCAAAAACGGACACTGTTCGATATCGGCATCTTCAGGCCGATTGAAGTATAGGCTTAACAATTCATAAGCTTTACCTTTAAAATATAAGGGCTTTATTGATGGATGTAAATTATAATTCATCAACTGATTTAGAACAATCGCCATTGAAGGTGATATGTGCGCATCTTTATAATACTTACGATCCTTATTCTCATCACTTAGAAAAGTGATGAAATTTGCTTCAGAAGAAAAAAGACTATGAAACTTCTTAATCGTTAGCAACACCGAGAGTACCCATGAACTTGAGTCCAAGCTAAGATTTAAGGGTAAATCTCGTTGGGGATTATAAAGCAGCAGAGAATTATTCTCGACCAACGGTAAAACATAATTCCCTTCATTAAAAATAAAATCTGCCGACCCTTTTATACAAAAATGAAATTGTATGAAGTTTGGACCAATCTCACGTGTAAAAGATTGATTTTCATTAGTTTCATTATTAAACTTTAGAATGAAAAAACCTTCTTCAATGACTATTTCTTCATAAAAGCTTTGAGCGACATTTTTTTCAGAAAACATAATAAAAACAGTTTAACTATTTAGAATTGTTCTAAACAAAGAGCTGGAGTACTCCGTGTAACAATACGAAATTAGGGCATTTCTATGATAAATATCATATTTTATGTAAAATTAACAGGATTCGACATTAATGATACCTCTAGCGTTACTTTTTAAAATAAAATGCTTTTACATTTGCCGAACATTTAACTTGTCTAGCGACAAGAATGTGTCAGGTATGAAATTAAACGGAATATCTCATATATCTTCTCAACGGGAAGGTAATTTCTATGCAATTGGTCTTAACTACAAAAAGGCTGATGCAGAAATTCGTGGGCATTTCAGTATAAGTGAAACTGCGCAACATAATATATTAAAGCAGGCCAAGGCCGAACAAATTCCTTCCCTAAGTGTTATTTCAACTTGCAATAGAACCGAGCTTTACGGTTTTGCACAACATCCTTTCCAGATCATAAAATTACTTTGTGAACATACCCATGGTACTGTAGAAGAATTCGAAAAGGTAGCGTATGTATATAAAAACAAAGAAGCTGTTTCTCATTTGTTTAAAGTAGGTACAGGTTTAGATAGTCAGATTCTGGGTGATTTTGAAATTATAAGTCAGTTGCGAACAAGTTTCAGACTCTCAAAAAAGCTTGGATTGCTTAATCCATTCTCCGAGAGATTGGCAAATGCGGTGATTCAGGCAAGCAAGAGAATTAAAAATGAGACAAAAATATCCAGTGGTGCGACTTCCGTAAGCTTTGCTGCAGTGCAATACATTATGGCGCGTGTTCCTTATGTTTCAGAAAAAAATATTCTTCTCTTCGGAACAGGAAAAATAGGGAGAAACACTTGTGAAAACCTAACAAAGCATACGAAGAACGAGCATATTACCTTAATTAACAGGACGAAAGAGAAAGCCGAAAAGATAGCAGGTAAGTTTAATCTTATTGTGAAAGATTATGCGAACATAGAGAGTGAGATAGCACAAAGTGATGTGCTAATCGTTGCAACCGGAGCGCAACAGCCAACTATATCCAAAGAACTTCTTCACTTAAAAAGACCCTTACTAATTTTAGATCTTTCCATCCCAAAGAATGTTTCAGAAAATGTTTGTGAAAATGATTTCGTTACACTTGTTCATTTAGACGACCTTTCTACGGTAACCGACAAAACTTTAGAAGATCGCGCATCCCAAATTCCAATAGCTAAGGCTATCATTAAAGATGTTGAAAATGAATTTAACACCTGGGCTGAGAATAGAAAATTCGCACCTACAATCAAGGCCTTAAAGTCGAAACTATCTGAGATAAAAACCGGTGAAATCGATTTTCAACGCAAGAAAATATCTAATTTCAATGAAGAACAGGCTGAAATTCTCAGTAATCGGATTATCCAGAAAATAACTACTCATTTTGCTAATCACTTAAAGAATGAATCGGTGGCGACCGATGAAAGTCTGGAACTTATAAAAAGTGTTTTTCATTTAGAAAATCATGGTAATGGGTAAAGTTATTCGCATTGGTACCCGCGATAGCCAACTTGCGTTATGGCAAGCCAATACAGTTAAAGAAAAACTTTCTAAATCAGGATTTGAAACACAACTTATTCCTGTTAAATCCACAGGTGACCTGGTATTAGATAAACCCCTTTACGAATTAGGAATTACGGGGATATTTACCAAAACCCTGGATGTAGCCATGCTCAATGGCACAGTAGACATTGCAGTGCACAGTATGAAAGATGTACCTACATCATTGCCTGCTGGCATAGTTCAAACCGCTGTACTGGAAAGAGCCTCATCAAAAGATATATTAATAAGTAAAAAACGACCTAATTTCGAAGACTCTGCAACTATTGCTACAGGGAGTTTACGCCGAAAAGCACAGTGGCTGCATCGCTTTCCCCACCACAAAGTGGTGGATTTACGTGGTAACGTAAATACGAGATTGCAAAAACTCGCGGATAGCGATTGGCAGGGTGCAATTTTTGCGAAAGCTGGATTGGATCGTATTAACGTTTTACCAGAAAAATTTGAAATGCTGGATTGGATGATTCCTGCACCGGCTCAAGGTGCCATGGTAGTTGTAACCTTACAAAATGACGCATATTCTACTGAAGCTGTTAAGAGATTAAATCATTTCAACTCCCAAGTTTGTACTCATATTGAAAGAGAATTTCTAAAAACTTTAGAAGGGGGATGTACTGCACCTATTGGCGCAATAGCTGAAATAATTGAGGATAGAATCCAATTTAAAGGGGTTTTATTTTCCCTGGATGGAACTACAAAATTAGAGATTGAGAAAACTGTTACACCTGAAAATTACCTAGGCTTCGGAAAAAAATGCGCAGAAGAAGTTTTAGCCAATGGCGGAAGAGAATTGATGCGATTGATTAAACGAGCAACTACTTAAATCTTGCACCCCTCAATAAAGTTTTACAATGAAATGCATTCTTTCAACTAAAAAACTTACTGCTTCTCAACAGAATGCTTTCCTGAATGCAAATGTTAGGTTAACGGATTACGATGCGATTAAAATCACATTCACAGATTTTAAAATGCCGGATAACCTCCAAAATGCTATTTTTACAAGTCAGAATGCGGTTCGTGGGTTTTTAGCAAAGCATTCTCAAAGTTATTTCGATACTAAGCTTTCCATTTTTTGTGTGGGTCAGAAAACCAAATACCTTTTGCAAAAAAATGGATATAATGTGACAAAAATGTCTCAATATGCTTCAGAATTGGCAAGTTTTATTGCAAAATATCATAAAAATGATGTTTTTCATTTTTTCTGCGGAAACATTCGTAGTGACGAAATTCCTTCCGTATTAAAAATAGCCCAAATCGACTTTTTTGAAGTAAAAACATATAAAACAGAGCTAAAACCAATGAAATATGATCAAAATTGGGATAAAATCCTTTTTTTTAGTCCGAGTGGTGTTCAAAGTTTTATATCTCAAAATGAATTTGGTGACGCGGAAGCAATATGTATAGGTACGACCACAGCTTCAGAAGCTGGAAAATACACAGACAATGTAACTATCGCTAACGATACCACAATTGAAAGTGTAATTGCGAAAACCCTTGAGAAAATAAAATTATAACTATAAACAAAATCTGCTATATGGCAGAATAATAATATGATTAAGAACGATTTATTTTTACGAGCCCTCAAAGGCGAAACTGTAGACCGCCCGCCAGTATGGATGATGCGACAAGCCGGTAGGTATCTACCGGAGTTTATGGAGATCAAGGCAAAATATGATTTTTTTACCCGCTGTCAAACACCCGAACTCGCGAGTGAAATCACTGTTCAACCTATTCGCAGATATGGGATGGATGCCGCCATCCTGTTTAGTGATATTTTGGTGATCCCACAGGCAATGAATATACCTGTAGAGATGAAGCCTGGTATAGGGCCATGGTTGCCAAAGCCTATCAGAACCAAGAAAGATATGGAACGAGTTATCGTACCCAACATACACGATACCTTGGATTATGTAATGCAAGCAATTAAAATGGCCAAGGAGAAACTTAATAACGAGATTCCATTGATTGGTTTTGCCGGAAGTCCGTGGACAATTCTGTGCTATTGTGTACAAGGGCAAGGAAGTAAGAATTTCGACAAAGCGAAGGAATTTTGTTTTACACAACCCATGGTAGCACACGAATTACTTCAAAAAATAACCGACACAACTATTTTATACTTGAAAGAAAAGGTAAAAGCCGGAGTGAATGCAGTTCAGGTTTTTGATAGCTGGGGTGGTATGTTATCCCCAACCGATTACCAGGAATTTAGTTGGCAGTACATGCAGCAAATTATAGACGCTTTAAAAGATGAAGCGCCTGTAATCGCTTTTGGGAAAGGATGTTGGTTTGCGCTCGATACTATGGCCAATAGTGGTGCGGCTGCTCTTGGTGTAGATTGGACCTGTTCGCCAAAAAACGCTAGATATCTTACCGGTGGCAAAATTACGTTACAAGGGAATTTTGATCCATCACGATTGTTTAGTCCACCAAGTGAAATAAAAAGAATGGTGAATGAAATGATCAATGAATTTGGAAAAGACAGGTATATTGTAAATTTAGGTCACGGAATTCTTCCAAATATTCCGCTGGAAAATGCAGGTGCTTTCATTGAAGCTGTAAAAGAATATAAAGCAGAATCTTGAATATCTGGAAACGGATCGGGAGATTGAGCCTTGGGCAATTATTTAAACTTTCGGTTTTGTTTGCTCGAAACCCGCTTTTAATCTTTCCAACATTAAAAGCTACCAAAGAGACCATGTCACTTTGTAATTCGTTATTCGGAAAAAAACATCAATTGAGTACTAAAGCAAACGCGTTTCGTCATGCGCTGTGGAACATCCTTATTTGCCGGAAAACGCTTAAATTCACCAAAAACGAGAACAAATCGGTTGTTTGGGCTCAAAAATTCACTGATTTGTATGAAAAAGTGACTAAAAATGAATATTTAGACGAAGCAATGGATTTACATAATAATAGAGTTGGAAGAAAAGTATTTTTGAGCAAAAAACGGCTAAAAAATCAAGAAATGATCCGTTTTTTATTAGAAATGAAAGAAAAAGCGCAGAAAATTGAACAAATTGAAGATGTTATAAAATTCGATTCGGAACTCGTTTATATAATCGATTAATGGTAAAAGATATAATTAAAGGCATACAGGCATACGGAGGGACCATCAAGCTTATCTCCAAACTCGGACTTTGGAAATACTTCGGAGTACCCATGTTTATTAGTTTTATAACCGCAACACTTATTGGACTTTCGGTATGGGGGTTTTCCGATAATATTGGTGAACTGATTTCCAAACTGTGGTTCTGGGAATGGGGAGCGCAAACTTTTAGAACGATTAGTGATATTTTAGGAGGTCTAATTGTTGTAGCCATTGGTCTTATTCTCTATAAACACATTGTTATGGCGCTAAGTGCGCCTTTTATGAGCCCGGTTTCAGAAAAAATTGAAGCACATCTTTTAGGGGTAGAGCACACTCACAGAGAAACATCGAATGTCTCACAACTATGGCGGGGAATACGAATCAACTTTCGAAACTTATTTATGGAACTCCTCTTATCGATTCCTATCTTAATATTAAGTTTTATTCCGGTTGTAAATTTCTTTACTTCTATATTGTTGTTTTTGGTACAATCTTATTACGCCGGCTTCGGAAATATGGACTATACGCTGGAACGTCATTTTCCATACGCTGAAAGTATACGGTTTGTAAAGAAAAACAAAGGGATTGCTATTGGTAATGGCATAGTATTCATGTTAATGTTATTAATTCCTGTAATTGGAATTATTTTGGTGCTACCCCTATCCGTAACCGCTTCAACCACCGAAACGGTAAAACTTCTTGAAGCTTCCGGAAGATTGAAGGCTATAGAAAAGATGAAGATGGAAAAGAATGTATAATTTCGATGAATTCCATATCGATCCCTTAAAAATCAAGGATGCCGAAAGTCTTTCCCGCTTAATGCTTTCAAATAAAGAAAGCTTTAAAAAATATCTCCCCGTAACCTTGTCTCAAAATAAATCGTTGGCAGCTTCCGAAGCATATATCATTCGAAAGGATAAAGAAAATGAAAAGAAAACAGCACTAACCTTGGCAATAAAGGAAAATGGCACCCATGAAGTCGCAGGACTCATTATTCTTAAAAATATTGATCAGACTAAAAAACAAGGAGAGTTTGCCTATTGTGTAGGAGAAAAATACAGTGGACGAGGTTGGATGACTACCACGGTGCGACAAATGTCTATGCATGTTCATGAAAGTCATGGAATCACAACCCTGCAAATTATCACCCACAAATCGAACATCGGCAGTTGTAAAGTGGCCGAAAAAAGTGGCTATGTATGGAAGAAAACGCGGAAAAATGAATTTACTCCACCTAATGGCAAGCCATTAGATATGGAGTTATACGAGTTATATCTATGAAACAAAAGTTTGTAAATTACATAAGAAATCTTCAAAACACTATTACCGATGCCCTTGAAAATGTTGATGGTGTTGCTAAATTTAAGGAAGATATATGGGAGCGTTCTGAAGGCGGAGGAGGACGATCACGAATTATAGAAAATGGCGCTGTTTTTGAAAAAGGTGGCGTAAATATTAGTGAAGTACACGGGAGACTTCCCGAATCTATGCAGAAATATTTTGGTGTAACAGATGCCGATTTTTTTGCCTGCGGCCTGAGTCTGGTATTACATCCCAAAAACCCATTTATTCCCACCGTTCATGCAAACTGGCGCTATTTTGAATTGTACAATAGCGATGGTGAGATCGTGGATCAATGGTTTGGTGGCGGGCAGGATCTTACGCCGTATTACCTTTTCGAAGACGATGCGAAACACTTTCATACTATTTGTAAAAAAGCATGTGACGCACATGATTCAACTTTCTATCCAACTTATAAAAAACGTTGCGACGAGTATTTTTATAACTCTCATCGCAATGAAGGAAGAGGCATTGGAGGACTTTTCTTCGATTATCTAAAAGCTTCGGAAAGTATGCAGATGCAGGATTGGTATAATTTTGTGACCGAAGTTGGAGATAGTTTTATAAAAGCCTACCTCCCAATCGTGGAAAAAAGAAAGAATCTTCCTTTTACTGAAGCACATCAAAACTGGCAGGAAATTAGACGAGGCAGGTATGTTGAATTTAATCTGGTGCATGACAAAGGGACCCTCTTCGGACTTAAAACTAACGGAAGAATTGAGAGTATCTTAATGAGTCTCCCGCCAAAAGTACAATGGGTTTACGACCACCACCCCGAAAGTGGCAGCGAAGAAGAAAAGTTGGTCGAAGTTTTAAAAAACCCTAGAGATTGGGCGTAATTAGTCTAATCTTTAGAATAAGAAGTATAATTACCTCGTCATATATCCCCCAACAGGATTATTTTGACGGGCATTCATCTAAATAAATAATATGTATCCATTACGCAGAAACAGAAGATTGCGATCTTCCGAAGCCATTAGAAGTTTAGTAAGAGAAACTATTGTGAGTCCGAATGACTTTATCGTTCCTCTCTTTGTTGTTGAAGGAAAAGGTGTTAAAGAAGAGATCGCCTCAATGCCAAACTATTATCGTTTTAGTCTGGACTTGCTTTCTACGGAAGTAAAAGAACTTTGGAAACTTGGATTGAAGTCAGTTTTATTGTTTGTAAAAGTGCCCGATAATTTAAAAGACAACAGTGGTACTGAAGCCTTAAACCCCGATGGATTAATGCAACGGGCAATCAAAACCGTAAAGAATGCCGTTCCGGAGATGCTGGTTATGACCGATGTTGCACTAGACCCGTATTCGAATTACGGTCATGATGGAATTGTTTCAGAAGGCATGATTGTTAATGACGATACCAACGCAGTGTTGGCAGAAATGTCACTCTCACATGCCAAAGCAGGAGCAGATTTTGTAGCTCCCAGCGATATGATGGATGGAAGAATTTTTGAAATACGAAGTCTTTTGGAAGATGAAGGTTTTCACGATACCGGAATTATGAGCTACAGCGCAAAATATGCTTCAGCTTTCTACGGACCTTTCAGAGATGCTTTAGATAGTGCTCCAGTAGATATGCAAAACATTCCGAAGGACAAAAAAACCTATCAGATGGATCCTGCAAATAGAGATGAGGCAGTGAAAGAAACCCTGATGGATATCGAAGAAGGTGCCGATATAGTGATGGTTAAACCGGGCTTGTGTTATTTAGATATTGTACGTGACATCCGCAATGCGGTAGATGTGCCAGTGGCAGTATATCAGGTAAGTGGTGAATACGCTATGTTAAAAGCCGCAGCCGAAAAAGGTTGGTTAGATCATGACGCTGTAATGTTAGAGCAAATAAATGCCATTAAGCGTGCAGGTGCTCATGTAATAGCAAGTTATTTTGCGAAGGATGTAGTAAAACTAATATCTTAACTTTGCGTTAGTTTTTAAGCTTCAGATATGACAAAAATAATTCTACTCTTTACTTTTTTTACTACGCTAAATATATTTGCACAACAAACAACTGCCAAAACAGCTTGGATTGAAAAATGGGAAAATTCTAAAAATTATTTGATCGGAATCGCCGAAGTAATGCCAGAAGAATTTTACGATTTTAAGCCTACAGAACGTCAAATGAGCTTTAAAGAACAACTTATACATATCAAAGGAAACATGGATTGGTTGAGCTCTACCTATTTTACTGAAAAAGAATTTAAAAAGGAAACTTCAGAAATTCCAAAATCTAAAGATGAAACCATTGCGATCCTTTCCGAAGCATTCGACAATTCGTTGAGTATTATTGAAAACACAGCAGAAGAAGACTTAGAAAAGCCCGTAGATTTCTTTGCCGGTGTTAAGAGCAAGCTTCAAATTTTAAATCTATTGCAAGATCACGTTACGCATCATAGAGGTCAGCTCATCGTTTACCTTAATTTGAAAAATGTACAACCCCCGAAGTATTCAGGTTGGTAAAGAGTAAAGCATACAATAGAGTGAATACGATATGATGTTACCTTTACAAGCTCGACATTCTTTTTTGGAGTCAGTTAAATAATTAGCAAAACTTTATCAATCATCGATTGATTTTGAATTACATTTGAATTGTGAAAATTATCAGAACATTTACGCATCTCATCTTATTGTTAGTCATTTTCATGGCTTCAGAAAGCACTGTATTTGCTTTCAATAATATTCCTTCACAAATTACTTCTGAAGAACTCTCTAAT
>CBDUGY010000014.1:0-34026 GCA_965367015.1 uncultured Ulvibacter sp. | reverse complement strand
GATAAACTAGATAGAAAAAATTGAACTACTATGAAATACATTACGCTATTAATCTCTGTATTTGTTTACTTCGGAAGTAACGCTCAGGATATTTATCTGCAATGCGGTAAAATAATCGATACGAAAAACGAAAAAGTACTATCAAATAAGACCATAGTAGTTTCCGGAAATAAAATATTGCGTATCGACGATGGTTTTTCAGCAGGGAAAAATTCGGATGATAAAATTGTGGACCTTAAATCTAAAACGGTGCTTCCGGGTTTAATCGATATGCATGTGCATATTGAATGGGAGACAAGTCCTACCCGTTATTTAGAAAATTTTACATTAAATGATGCCGATGTTGCCTTTAATGCAGCTGAAATGGCAAGCCGAACTTTATTGGCAGGATTTACAACAGTGCGTGATTTAGGAGGTAATGGCGTGAATGTAGCACTAAGAGAAGCGATTAAGAAGAACAAGATTCCCGGTCCGAGAATTTTTACGGCCGAAAAAGCTATAGCTACAACGGGAGGGCATGCTGATCCTACCAATGGTAGGAAAAAGGAATTGATGGGTGATCCTGGACCTGCTGAAGGAGTAATTAATAGTCCGGCGGAAGCTCGTAAAGCGGTACGTCAGCGATATAAAAACGGCGCAGATTGTATTAAGATCACAGCCACCGGAGGAGTTTTAAGCGTAAGTAAAAATGGACAGAATGCTCAATTCACTCAAGATGAGGTGAATGAAATAGTAAAAACAGCTAAAGAATACGGAATGCATGTCGCAGCGCATGCACACGGAGATGAAGGAATGCAACGCGCCATTAAAGCAGGCGTCACTACAATTGAGCACGGTTCATTAATGAAAAAAAATACAGCTCAATTAATGAAGCAATACGGAACGTATTTAGTACCCACGCTTTCAGCTGGTCGATATGTTTCTGAGCAAGCTAAAATTCCTAATTATTATCCGGCGATTATACTTCCGAAGATAGAAATGATTACAGCCGAACTTAAAAAAACATTTGAAATGGTTCAAAAAGAGGGAGTTAATATTGCATTCGGAACGGATGCCGGTGTTTTCCCTCACGGTGAAAATGCTAAAGAATTTGGATATATGGTTGAAACGGGATGGTCGCCAATGTTTTCAATTATATCCGCAACGCGTACAAATGCCAAGATTCTGGAGATGGAAAACGAACTTGGACAAATTGCTTCAGGATTTTTAGCCGATATAGTTGCCGTAGACGAAGACCCTACTCAGAATATAAAAACATTGGAGAATGTTGTTTTTGTTATGAAAGAAGGGGTTATTTATAAGGATTAACACTGGTTTAACGAAGGTTTAACGGTTCTCCTTCGCTAGTCGATTTTAAGACTTGTTTCTTTGCATCAAACGAAAAGAGATATGAAATTGATAACAGTACAACGAAAAACAAAAAAGGAAAAACGCTTTACGCAAAAAATGGGAATGTTAACGGCCAAAGTAATTTATATAAAAAAGGCATTCTTAAATATACCTTTTAAAACATTACATAAGTATCGTGAAACTTATTACGGAGAAGTAAAAGATTGCGAAGAATGTACAATAAACGCATAAAAAATGCCCTCGGAAGAGGGCTTTTTTAGTTTCTATATAACTACTAATTAAGAAGCAGAAATATTATAATTCAGCTTTCGATGTCTCAGCATCCTTGTTAATCTTTTTTACCAAACCTTGCAAAACATTACCCGGTCCAACCTCAATAAAGTGGGAGGCACCATCATTAATCATATTCTGTATACTCTGAGTCCATTTTACTGGCGCCGTAAGTTGAAAGATTAAATTTTTCTTGATTTCATTTGGATCCGTAACTGCAAAAGTGCTAACATTTTGATATATCGGGCAAGCGGGTTCGGTAAAGGTTGTTGCTTCAATAGCAGCCGCTAATTCTTCACGGGCTGGTTCCATCAACGGACTGTGAAATGCGCCTCCCACCGGTAATATTAGCGCACGTCTTGCTCCAGCTTCTTTTAGCGATTCACAAGCCTTTCCAACAGCCTCAATATCACCAGAAATTACAAGTTGTCCCGGACAATTATAATTTGCAGCGACCACAATTCCGGGTGTATCTGCGCAAATTGCTTCCACTAAATGATCTTCTAATCCAAGTACAGCCGCCATAGTAGAGGGAGTTAATTCACATGCTTTTTGCATGGCCAAAGCACGCTTATAGACGAGTTGAAGACCATCTGTAAAGGCCAGGGTGCGGTTTGCAACCAAAGCAGAAATTTCTCCTAAAGAGTGACCGGCGACCATATCGGGTTGAAAGCGCTCTCCCATCACTGCGGCCAATATAGTAGAATGTAAGAAAATAGCAGGCTGAGTTACTTTTGTCTCCTTTAACTCATCGGCTGTTCCTTCAAACATAATTTTTATAATATCGAAACCCAGGACTTCATTTGCTTGTTGAAATAAGTCTTTTGCTTTAGCAGAAGAATCGTATAAATCTTTACCCATTCCTGAAAATTGGGCTCCCTGTCCCGGAAAAATATATGCTGTCATGTATCTGAATTTATTTTGTTAGGTCTTTCAACATTCCGATTGAATAATTATGAGGGCTAAAATATAATAAAAATTCCCCTTTCCGAAGTTTCAGAAAGAGGAATGTAAATTTTAAGATTTATCGCGAAATCTACATTGCTAACTTGCCCGTAGTTCCTATATCCTGATTATCTCCGGTAATTGCCGCTTTAGCAAGTTTAAACAAAACTTTCAGTGTATTTTCATCACTATCCCAATAAACGGCTTCTTCAGGCGTAAATCGTATAGCAGTTGTATTCGGGTCTTCGGGACCATTCAAATAAGCGTTGTCTGCCGAATCGTAAATCTCAGCAATTATATCGTTATTGGTCACAATCTCGGAGTAGCCATAAACACTCAGGAATTTCATATCGCTGGTACCACTGTATAACAATTGTGTTTCACCATTTCTAGCTATGTGGGCATTATGATCACTATCTCCGCCACTTAAAAACCAGATATCGCCATTCTCATCAACTTTTTTTGTATCCATGGGAATCGCACTTAGCGGTTTGCTACCCAAATTGGTTACCATCATGGCGTAACTTACGTCATTTACGATATCTTTCAGTTTCTTTTTAGCTTGTTCGTTATAAAGGTTTTCTGTACTCATAGTTTTTCTTTTAAAGATACTATCAATCCACTTTTAGCTTAGCCAATGCTTTATTAAACTATCCCGAAAGTTTTGTTAAGGTTTCAGTTATATTGATCTATAATTTCCTTTGCTTTTGGAAAATATCCAGCGCCAAATAGATTAAGGTGTACTAATATATAATACAACTGCCACAAAGAAATTCGCTCTTTCCAAAGCGGGTGCAATGGAAAAATCTGATTATATGACCTAAAAAGTGCTTCAGAAAAACCTCCGAATAAATGCATCATGGCTATATCCATTTCTCTGGGAGCATAGGCTACCGCCGGATCGATTAGAACAGGCGTTCCAAATTCTGAAACTAAATAGTTTCCACTCCAAAGATCTCCGTGAAGTAGGGCAGGTGGCTCATTGGGAATCACATCAGAAACATTTCGGAAAAAAGCAGTAAGATCCGGAAACTTAAATCCCTTATCGCGTGCTAACTTAAATTGAGGTTCTAATCTCCGACGAATATAAAAATCGGAAGCTGATGTTTCTACAGAATTAATCTGTGGTAGGCTACCAATGTAGTTGGAATGATCTAAACCGAAAAATGGTTGAGTAGTTCGATGTAATATTGCTAAATTTTCTGCAAAAATTTCCCAGAAATCGGCGGAAGGTTTTCCGGGCTTAATATATTCTATTAATAAGTAGGATATATCATCAATACTGTGCGAATCAATAACCTTTGGAATCTTAAAACTTCCGGACGATCGTAACAACTTAAGCCCCTTGGCTTCAGCTTCGAACATTGCCGGAAATTGTTTGGCGTTATTTATTTTAATGACATAAGTTTCCGGGCCTGAATTGTTTGAAATTCGATCACAATTCAGTAAATATACCTTATTTATATCACCGCCGGAAAGTGGGCTAAATGATTTTAAACAGAGCTCGTGCCGACTCACAATATGCTGCAACTGACCTTCCAATCCTATACTTTAACCCAGGTTTCATAGGTGAATGCATAAGCATGCTTTTCATCTTTTTCGTGTTTTTCGGAAGATATAAGCTTCCAGCTTTCCGTTGGAATCTCAGGAAAATAGGCATCTGCATTGAAAGTGCCGTGTACACGGGTAAGTTCGATCTTATTCGCGTACTCCAGGCCCATGGCATAAATTTCACCGCCGCCTATTATAAAAGGTTGAGTATCATTTTTTGTTTGTGCCAGTGCTTCTGCCATACCATTCACTATAATTACACCTCTTTGGTGGTAATTTTTATCTCTGGTAAGCACAATATGGGTGCGATTGGGAAGCAACCTAGGAAAGGACTCAAAAGTTTTACGCCCCATAATAATGTGATGTCCAGTTGTAAGTTGTTTAAAGCGTTTGAAATCGTCCGGTAAGTGCCAAACAAGTTCGTTGTCTTTCCCTAATTCGTTGTTTTCTCCTGCGGCGGCAATCATTGTAATCATGCTTGTTCCGGGGGTATTTGATCGATAGCTTTTTTTTTAGCTACTTCTGCTACTGTAACTTCCTTCGTCGCCTGCCGATCCAGTTCTGCAATCCTTTTTTCCTGCTTGGCCTTTAAAATTTCCAATTGTCTTGCCTCCCATTCTTTCCCCATAAACTTGTTTAAAACCAGTACATTAAAGAGATGGATTAAAAATAGAAATGCCCAAATTAGAATAGCCCAAACAAACCAATCTTTTATAAAGAACTCGTTTCCATATCCCAATACTGGATTAATAACAATTAATAAAATAGAACCGACTAAGAAAATAATGAAATGTTGCATCAGGCGTTTCTTTTCTTTTATTCGTGCACGAGCGTATTCATATTGCTCGCGTTGTGAAG
Organism: uncultured Ulvibacter sp.; assembly: GCA_965367015.1. Taxonomy (GTDB): domain Bacteria; phylum Bacteroidota; class Bacteroidia; order Flavobacteriales; family Flavobacteriaceae; genus CAXBES01. The sequence continues at coordinate 29,052 of CBDUGY010000014.1, read as the reverse complement.
GATCGATTCTCTCGTTTTTATTGGTTTTTGAAAACATAGTTGGTTACTTTTAACACTATAGTAAAATTACCTAATTTTTGCCGTATCGTATAAAAACTTATGAAAGATTTAAAAAAAGAATTTCCGGTTTTACAAAAGTACACCTACTTAAATACAGCGTCTTGCGGCCTACTATCTCAATCCTTGGTAGATTGGCGCAGGCAACATGATCTCAACTTAATGGCAGGAGGAAGTGTTTTTAGAGATACTCATAGAGAACATATAAAAAGTATAAGAGCTTCCGTTTGCAGGTTTTTTAATGCTTCGGAAGACGAAGTAGCATTAATTCCAAATTTTTCCTTCGGAATGAACACGGTAATGGATGCCTTGCCCAAAAATTTAAAGGTCTTATTACTTGAGAAAGATTACCCTTCGGTAAATTGGGCAATAGAAAACCGGGATTTTGATGTATGCTATGCAAAAGTCGATGAAAATCTGGAAGAAAATATCAATCAGGCAATACGTGAAAATCAACCAGACGTACTTGCCTTTAGCATTGTACAATATACCTCCGGAATAAAAATTGATTTCGATTTCTTAAGACAGCTCAAGGCATATCACCCACAGCTACTACTAATTGCCGACGGGACACAGTTTTTGGGAACCACGGTTTTTGATTTTTCTGAGAGTCCGATCGACATTTTGGCCGCAAGCACATACAAATGGATGTTATCGGGTTATGGAAATGGAATTTTAATGATCAAGTCTGAAATTCAACAAAAAATGTTCCCAAAGACCATTGGTTTTAATTCAGCTGAAGCTGCCTTTAGTAAACGTGATGAAATTCAATTTATTCGACGTTTTGAACCCGGGCATCAGGATACGCTCAACTATGGGAGTTTGGAACAATCTATTTTGCACTTTGAAAAACTTGGGATGGAAAGAGTTTCCGAAGAAATAACAAGGCTGTCTGCTAAAGCAAAAAAGAAATTTGAAGATCTGGGGTTGTTAGAAGATTCGGTTGTAAATCGCCCTGAGCATTCTAATATTTTTAATATCAAGGGCAGTGAAGCTTTGTTTCAGAAATTGAAAGAGAATAATATAATCTGTTCTCAAAGGGGAAATGGAATTCGCGTAAGTTTTCATTATTACAATACCGATGAAGATTTGAATACATTACTTGAATATTGTTAAACGCTATTCCGATATTTTTACACCTTTCCAAAAAGCAATGTACCCTTTAATTGGTTTTGCTGCGTGTGAAGTTTCAGGATAATACCAAGCAGCATCAGGATTGGTCGAGCCATTTACACTAATTGTGTAATAGGAAGCCTCGCCCTTCCATGGACAATGAGTATGTGTATTGCTAGCTTTAAAATACTTCGAATTTATGGATTCTGGTGGGAAATAATGATTGTTCTCAACCATCACAGTATCATCACTTTCCGCAATAACCACATCGTTCCAGATGGCTTTCATAGATTAATTATTTTTTTCTGATTCCATGGGTTGTGAACGATACCCCTTGTTGTCCGGATGTTGAAATCATCACAGCTTCGAAGAAGGGGATGAGCCCGTCTTGCTTTACGGACCAATCAAAGATAAAATTTGCGCCACTCCCACCTTCCTTATCGTCTTCGCTCACTACAATTTCTAAAGTTTCCATAGGAATTACGTACACCGGTTCTTTTATATAACTACGAAGGAGCTCTCAATGGGTATTATAGTAGTCTGATTTGTAAATAAACAAGGTATCACTTAAGCTTATATTTCTTATACTAACGGTTGCAGTAAGATCGAAGGTAAAGTTTTTATTACGTTGATAGATCTCCGAATAAATTGGAAGATATGTACTCCCTATTGTCATTAGGCTATCCGGCGTTTTTATCACGGCTTTACGAGCACTCCAATCAATAGCGGGCGGTAGCGTTTCTTCAAGCTTTAAGGGACTCTCACAAGCTGCTATTCCGAGTATAATTATAATTAAAGTGATATACTTCATAAATGTGTGATTTGAATTTTATAAAATTAAAGATTTTCTCTTCGTAAAACGTAGTTTTTATAAAATTCTCTTGTATCCGTAAAAGAAGTTTCGATTTTTAGCCCCGATTCGTTCGCCAACCAATCTACAATTTTGTCGTTGTATTTTTGGGATATTTCCGTGTGCACAGTTTCCCAGGCGTCGAATGATACTGTTAATTCCAGAGCCTCAATGGTTACTTCCTGAGATTCGGTGGCAACGAGATAGGATTTTGCAGTACCTGTTTCAGGATTGTAAACCTCCCAATGTTTAAAGAGGGCTGGATTAAAATTTCCGCCCAGCTCCCGATTAATTCGCACCAATAAATTTTTATTAAAAGCCGCGGTGACACCACTTTTATCATTATAGGCATCTAAAATTGTTTGAGGATCCTTCATTTGGTCGAACCCCATAAAAAGAATATCATCCTTATTCATAGTATCCTTTAACTTGGTGAGAAAATCTATCGCTCTGGGGTGTAAAAGGTTGCCTATGTTAGATCCCAAAACCATGATGACTTTTTTTCGTGTATTATAGGTTTGTAACCGTTCCAAAACCTCAAAATATTCTCCTTTTTCACCGCTAACTTCAACTTTGGGAAGTTCATTTTGTAATGCTTCGGAAAGATTGTCAATGGCATTCTGACTTATATCGATTGGTTTGTACACAAAATTAAAGTCATTTTCGGAAAGGTACTTCAGCAATACTTTTGTCTTTTTGCCGTCTCCGGCACCTAGCTCTATTAGATCGAAGCCATTACCTGTTCCTCTGAATAATTCGGAAATATCACGAGTATGAGTTGCTAAAATTTCATGTTCGCAGTTGGTCAAGTAATATTCTGGTAAGGCCATGATATCTTGAAAAAGCTTATCGCCTGCCTTATCATAGATATATTTTGAAGATAGATGCTTCGGAAAATCAGTAAGACCCTCAAAAACCTCCTTCTTAAAAGCAGTGTCCAAAATTGTATTTGTGGATGTAATCATAAACGTATAGTCGTTATTATTTAACTAACCTTATACCAGTGAACTGCCAGCGGAGATCGGTTTTAAAAAAGTTACGATATGTGTGTCTTGTATGCTTATTTGGAGTCGCAACTGATCCTCCACGCAGCACTTTTTGATTCACCATGAATTTCCCATTGTATTCTCCCAAGGCACCTGGTGCTTTTGCATAATTAGGGTAGGGCAGATAGGCACTTTCAGTCCATTCCCAACGCTCACCCCATTTAAATTTATTTTGGGAAGCTTCCCATTCAAATTCAGTGGGTAATCTGCATCCCTTCCACTGTGCAAAGGCAAAAGCTTCGAAATATGAAATATGTGATAAAGGAGCCTCTAAATTAAGTTTCTTAAGCCCTTGGAGTGTGTATTGATGCCAATTACCATCTATTTTATGCCAATACATAGGACTAGAAATATTATTCTGTTGTACCCAGTCCCAGCCTTCAGCATGCCAAAAATTAAAATCTTTATAACCGCCCGCTTCTATAAATTCGAGAAATTCGGCATTCGTTGTTAAAGCGCTGGAAATTTGGAAATCATGCAAGTAGACTTTATGTCGCCCTAATTCATTGTCATAACAAAATGATTGTGAGTCGTTATGACCAATTTCGTAGATTCCTTCATTAATTAAGATCCATTCTTGCGATTTAGTCTGAAAAGAATTCTCGTTAAAAGTGTCATTGTATTTCGGCAATAACGGATTGTTTCCGAGAATATACTTAATGTCTGTTAGCAGTAATTCCTGATGCTGTTTTTCGTGATGAATACCAATAAGAAGCAGTTTCTCCACTTCGGGAGAAATAGAACCATTAAGCAACTCAGCAATCTCATGTGTAACATAATGTCTATAGTCGTATACCTTGGCTACACCTGGTCGAGAGAGATTGCCCCTATCACTTCTAACCACTCTTTTTCCAATAGATTCGTAATAGCTGTTAAAAACAAAAGCAAAATCGTCATGAAATAATTTATAATTGAGTTTGTGATTTTTCAGAATAAATTCTTCAAAGAACCAGGTGGTATGGCCTAAGTGCCACTTGGGCGGTGAGATATCTAATGCGGGTTGTACAACATAATCCTCGATCTCCAGCGGTTTGCAGATAGCCTCTGTGCGTTCACGGGTTTCGATAAAAAAAGATATAAGATTCTCAGTTTCGATCATAAAAAAGTGCCGAAACAGTTGAGTGCCGACACTTTAAAGATAATAATAAATTTTGTTTGAAGATGCTTACAATACGTTAAACGGTTGTTAAACTACACGCATATAGCACCCCCATTTTTTTACCTGAGTGTATTCGGAGTTCTAATTTTGGTATAAACCTCGTAATAAACTTGAATTTAATTGTAAGACGCAAATCTTTAGATCTTAATTTTGATCCTGCTGCAATTTATTTCCCGGTCTTAAAATTAAATGGAACAGTATATTTAATTGCACGTGGCTTCCCGCCCATCATTCCTGGCTTCATCTTCGGAATAGCCATAATATTTCTTTTGGCTTCTGCTTGTAAACCGGAATTGCCACCGGTCACACTCTTTACATCTACCATGCCTTTTTCGTTGATATAGAATTCTACTACAACTCTACCCTGAACATTATTTTTATATTCATTGGATGGGTATTTGAAATTTTTAATAATGTGTTGCGTAAGTTTCTGGTCGAAACACGCATCTCTTTTCGCAGCACTACCATTTTCACAACCGGGCCAGATAGGCGCGATCTCTTTCATAGTAACAACGTTTTTGTTTACATTACCCCACTCTTCTTGAGCAAATAGGGTAGTACTGATAAGTAGGCTGAGGACAAAAATGATTTTTTTCATTTGTATGTTAAGTTTTAAATGGCTACCGCTCCTTTAATATGAGGATGCGGGTCATAATCGATTAGGGTAAAGTCATCAAATTTAAAGCCAAATATATCTTTTACATCCGGATTTAGCAACATTTTTGGTAAAGACCTCGGTTTACGAGACAATTGAAGCTCAATTTGTTCCATATGATTGTTGTAAATATGGGCATCTCCAAATGTGTGAATAAATTCTCCGGCTTCGTATCCGCAAACTTTGGCTACCATCATTGTAAACAACGCATAAGACGCAATATTGAAAGGTACTCCTAAAAATATATCTGCGCTTCGCTGATACAGTTGGCACGAAAGTTTTCCTTCGGCAACATAAAACTGAAAGAAGGCATGGCAAGGCGGGAGCGCTGCTTTTCCCTTAGCTACATTTTCACTAAACGGTAAGCTCGTATTTGGCATTACGCTTGGGTTCCAAGCGCTCACTAGCATTCTTCGGCTATCCGGATTAGTTTTTAAAGTGTTGATTATTTCTGTGATCTGATCAATTTCTTCGCTATTCCAATTTCTCCACTGATGACCATAAACCGGTCCAAGATCACCATTTTCATCGGCCCATTCGTTCCAGATTCGAACGCCATTTTCCTGAAGGTATTTAATATTGGTGTCTCCGTTCAAAAACCACAAAAGTTCGTAGATAATTGACTTTAGATGTAATTTTTTGGTCGTTACCATCGGAAAACCCTCGCTTAAATCGAATCGCATCTGATAGCCAAACACACTTCTCGTTCCTGTTCCTGTTCGATCTTCCTTATTCACTCCATGTTCTAGTACATGTTTCAGAAGGTCATGATATTGTTTCATCTTCAATTATTTTGGTCGTTAAAAGTAAAAAAAGAGTCAGATGATTTAAAGGAATCAATCCTTGGTTTGTGAAGAAGTTATTAACTTTTATTAATTTAGTAAAAGCAAACCTAAATATAGTTCTTATGGAACAAAAATACAACACTCCACATGGAGTGATGGAATGTTATGAGAGTTATTTGGTTTTTCACCTTTCTTCCAAGGGAGTTTCAGTTAAGGCAGCCAAAGAGATTCTAGACTATGCCGGCAAACATTACGGTGACAGAAAATATGTATTTATTTCAAATCGTAGTTTTGCCTCTGCAATAGACCCGAAAGCCTATAAAGCCATTAATCCAAAATATATGGTTGGATTAGCAATTGTGTCCGAAAGTGAAGCCGTGAAACAGGAAGCATATAACGAGCAGGCTCTTTACGATGGATCATTTTGTTATTTCAAAACAGTTGCCGAAGCAGTAGATTGGGCGGAAACCGTAATTAAAAGAAATTAACCAATAATCATTCCCGCAATTGCAGCCGAAATTAAAGATGCAATTGTTCCTCCTAGTAATGCTCTCATGCCAAATTTAGAAAGTATTTTTCGTTGCCCGGGAGCTAAAGAACCAATTCCTCCTATTTGTATACCAATGCTAGCAAAATTGGCGAAACCACATAACATATAGGTCGCCATGATGATTGATTTTTCATATTTTAGATGAGCGGCATTAGACACGTTTTTTAGATCGGCTAATTGTATATAACCAACAAATTCACTTGCTGCAAGTTTAATACCCAGTAATTGCCCCATCATCATCATATCTTCCTGAGCTACTCCAATAAGCCACATCAGCGGAGCAAAGATAGTTCCCAATACGGCTTCCAGCGACAATTTAGGGTATGGAGAATTTGCCGCAACCCATTCATTCACAGTAGTAATCTCTCCTAACCAACCTAGAATTCCATTGAACATTGCGATAAATGCTACGAAGACCAAAAGCATGGCGCCAACATTTACAGCTAAACGCAATCCTTCCGTTGTACCGTTTGCAATCGCATCGAGAATATTTGAGCCAATTTTTTCCGAAGAAACCTTCACGTCAGTATTAATTTCTTCAGTTTGAGGATAAAGAATTTTAGAGATAACAATTGCACCGGGTGCAGCCATCACTGAAGCAGCTAATAGGTGTTTTGCGAACATCAAACGCAATTCCGGATCTTCGCCACCCAGAAAGCCGATATAGGCCGCTAACACGGCACCAGCTACTGTTGCCATACCACCGATCATTACCAGGAGCATTTCAGATTTATTCATCTTCTCTAAATATGCCTTGATGAGTAATGGTGCTTCGGTTTGGCCTAAAAATATATTTCCTGCAACGCTTAAACTTTCTGCTCCGGAAATCTTCAATGCCTTAGAAAGTAACCATCCGAACGCTTTTACTACTTTTTGAATTATTCCCAAATAGAATAAAACCGACGTTAACGCTGAAAAGAATATGATTGTTGGTAGTACCTGAAACGCAAATATGAATCCGAATGTATCCATATCCACTACAAGCCCTTCAAAGAGAAATTTACTTCCGGCACGTGTAAAGTCTAAGATGTTGATAAAGACTTTTCCAATTGCTTCAAAAATACTTTTTACAAAAGGTACTTTCAGCACACCAATCGCAATGATCATTTGAAACGCCAAACCAATGCCTACGGTTCGCCAGTTGATGGCTTTTTTATTGGCGCTAAAAAGAAAGGATATCAGTATTAAGGAAAACATTCCAAGAATTCCTCGCCACAGGCTATTCATAGAAAATCCTTGGGAGGGTATGATTTCAGTCTCAGAATTAGTTACCGTTTCAATTAGATTGTTACTTATAACGGGTTGGTTAAATTTGTAGGTAATATTATTTTCTGAAAAGACAAGGGTACTATCAGTCACTTGGGTTACACGGTATCTTCTTATAGTGTCGGTAGGTTGGTTGTAGAATAAAATTAATAGATTGTTCTGAAAGATATAGTCACCGGAAGCTGTTAAATTATCTTTAGCTTGGAGATGGTATTTGAAGCTACCTTGGTTTAAATTAAAATAATCTGTTTCCGAATTTACCTCAAAGAGGGGTTCCTTATTTGAGTTCTCAATGGCAGAAAAGCGCCATTCTTTTTCGAGGGTTTGTGCGAAGGTATTTCCGAAGAAAATTAAAGAAATAACAACAAATAAAATTTTCTTCATATTCTAATTAGATCGATTTGAACTTTGCTAAAAGAAAATAGTTCATTAGCGCATTTGATTTATCGTTTGGAAATCTCATCCCGAATTCTTGCAGCCGTTTCATAATCTTCGTTGGCAACTGCCTGGTCTAGCATGGAGTTCAATTCTTTTAAGGTATACTTACTATAATTTTCACCCTTTGGTGCAACCGACTCTCTATCTTCGCCTGTAATTAGTTCTTCAATCACCGCTTCTTCGTCTTCTGTGATATCATCCTTTTTCTTCTTAGGAGTAGTTTTTAGATAGATTCCGGCTTTATCCAAAATAGCTTTATACGTAAAAATAGGAGCTTTAAAGCGCAAGGCAAGGGCAATAGCGTCACTAGTGCGCGCATCTATGATCTCCTCAATCTTGTCGCGTTCACAAATAATACTGGAGTAAAAAACTCCATCAACCAATTTATGTATAATTACCTGCTTTATAACAATTGCGAAGCGGTCTGAAAAATTCTTAAATAGGTCGTGTGTAAGGGGCCTTGGGGGTTTTATTTCCTTTTCGAGTGCAATGGCTATCGACTGTGCCTCAAATGCTCCAATAACAATGGGGAGCTTGCGATCTCCATCCACTTCGCTCAAAATTAACGCATAAGCGCCATTTTGAGTTTGACTGTAGGAAATTCCTTTTATGTTTAATCTAACGAGGCTCATTTTTCTATTTAAAAAGGGCTGTTTAAAGAAGGACGTTTCCCATTTTAAACAGCCCTATATAGAGGCACAAAATACTAAAAAATTATGCGTTTTGTGCTTTAAAGGTCTTTAATTTTTCAATGAGTTGAGGAACAACCTCGAAGGCATCACCAACTATTCCGTAGTCTGCTGCTTTAAAGAAAGGAGCTTCAGGATCATTATTAATAACAACTTTAACTTTAGAAGAATTGATCCCGGCCAGATGCTGAATTGCACCACTAATACCAATGGCAATGTACAAGTTTGAGGCTACCGGTTTCCCTGTTTGGCCAACGTGTTCACTATGGGGTCTCCAACCCATGTCACTCACTGGTTTAGAACATGCGGTTGCTGCTCCGAGAATTTCTGCTAATTCTTCTATCATTCCCCAGTTTTCAGGACCTTTTAGTCCACGTCCACCTGAAACTACTATTTCGGCATCGGCTATAGTTACTTTATCGGTCGCTTTGTCGACGGATACAACCTTCACTGAAAAGTCATCTTCCTCCAATTGAGGAGCAAAACTTTCAGTGGTCGCTGAGGTACTATTTTCTTTTAAACCGAAAGCATTTTTAGCCAAGCCAACTACCTTTATATCGGTATTAATCTCGGTTTCAGCAAAAGCTTTGTTCGTAAATACACTATGTTTCACTTTAAATGGCGAACTGCTTTTTGGAAGTTCAGTCACATTTGGCACATAGCCAGCTTCTAGATTTACAGCTAATAATGGAGCCATGAATCTACTGTTAGCACTAGATGTAAGTATAACTACTTTGGCATTTTCTTTTTTAGCAGCTTGCGCGATCACATCGGCATATGCTTCCGCATTGAATTCACTTAGTTTTTCGTTAGAAACCTCTAATACCTTTGCGGCACCGTAATTTCCAAGTTCTGAAGCATCGCCACCCTTAAAAGAAACTGCAGTTACCGATGTTCCCATCATATCTGCAATACCTTTAGCGTAGGATACTGCTTCAAACGCAATTTTTTTGAATTTTCCCTCCTCAGATTCTGTATATACTAAAACCATATTTTCTTTATAATTATTAAGTCCAGGGTTTCAAGTACCAAATTCCGGTTGTTGAAATTAGGTCTTGCTATGGATTTCTCTATTTATATTACTTTAGCTTCGTTGTGTAAAAGATCAATCAGGTCATCTACATTATCAACTAATTTAACAGCACCTTTCGGAGCTGGTTTTTCGAACAATACTGCACTTGTTTCTGCATTTGCATCAACGGGTTCTTTAACCGTTAATGGTTTGCTTCTTGCCTGCATAATACCGCGCATATTAGGGATTCGAAGATCGCTTTCTTCAACTAATCCTTTTTGTCCTCCTACAACTAATGGAAGAGTAGTGCTTAGCGTTTCTTTTCCGCCATCTATCTCACGAATTGCCGTTGCACTGTCGCCATTAACTTCAAGACTAATACATGTATTTACAAAATTAGCACCAGTGAGTTTTGCAATCATTCCAGGTACCATCCCGCCATTATAATCGATAGACTCTCTTCCCGCGATTACAAGATCGTATCCACCTTCTTTAAATACGTTTGCCAGTTGCTTCGCAACCGAATAACCATCGGTGGCGGCTGTATTTACACGAATGGCTTCATCTGCACCTATTGCCAATGCTTTTCGTAAAGTGGGCTCGGTCTCCGGTCCGCCAACATTTGCAACGTGAACCGTTGCACCTTGTTTTTCTTTAAACCACATGGCACGAGTTAAACCAAATTCATCATTCGGATTAATCACAAATTGCACTCCGTTAGTGTCGAATTTAGTATTTCCTTCAGTGAAATTAATCTTCGAAGTTGTGTCTGGTACGTGGCTTATACACACTAATATTTTCATATATTGAATTGTATTTTGATATGTAATTTTTTCGGGCTACGAAGATAAGAATATATTCTGAATTTTACTATGCGTGCATAATATATTTTGTTGGAAAACGATCTAAAAAGTATTCCACGTTATAAATAATACTATTTTTGTAAATCCTGTGCCAATTCATTTTGGATTTCAGCGAATAAGTCAATCTGAGTTACATTTAACAGATATCCGAATTAGTAGAAACAACTATGAAAACAATACAATTTAGAGAAGCAGTTTGCGAAGCAATGAGTGAAGAGATGCGACGCGACGAAAGTATATATTTAATGGGTGAAGAAGTAGCCGAATACAACGGTGCCTATAAAGCCAGTAAAGGAATGTTAGACGAATTTGGGGCGAAGCGTGTTATCGATACCCCTATATCTGAATTAGGATTTTCGGGAGTAGCTATTGGTTCGACGATGACAGGCAACCGACCTATAGTTGAGTACATGACTTTTAATTTCTCATTGGTTGGAATTGATCAAATCATTAACAATGCTGCTAAAATCAGACAGATGAGTGGCGGACAATTTAATTGTCCCATTGTTTTTCGGGGTCCTACTGCTTCAGCAGGCCAATTAGCGGCAACCCACTCTCAGGCTTTCGAAAGTTGGTTTGCCAATTGTCCAGGACTTAAGGTCGTAGTGCCAAGTAACCCTGCTGATGCTAAAGGTTTGTTGAAAAGTGCAATTCGCGATGATGATCCGGTAATCTTTATGGAAAGTGAGCAGATGTATGGTGATAAAGGCGAAGTGCCTGAAGGGGAATATTTAATACCATTAGGTGTTGCCGATATAAAGAGAAAGGGGAAGGATGTTACTATTGTTTCCTTCGGAAAAATAATCAAGGAAGCATATAAAGCTGCCGAAGCACTTTCCGAAGAAGGAATAGATTGCGAGATCATCGACTTACGAACCATTCGCCCGATGGATCACAAAACTATATTGGATTCGGTTAAAAAAACAAACCGCCTCGTAATTCTTGAAGAATCATGGCCTTTTGGCAATATCGCAACAGAAATTACATATCAGGTGCAAAGTCAGGCATTCGATTATTTGGATGCTCCTATTGTAAAAATCAACACTGCCGATACTCCTGCGCCGTATTCACCGGTACTTTTCCAAGAGTGGCTACCAAATAGTGAAGACGTTATAAAAGCCGTAAAAAAGGTACTCTATAAGAAATAGTATTGATAAATCAGTCATATTTAAAATTTCACCACTTTCTGTGTGCAATTCCGTAAATTATTACGACATAGACGTTAGTTTAAAAAATTTAAGAAACAGCAGTCCTTTTTTATGAAGCACCTTTTAATATTTCTGCTTATTATTTTAAGTGGTTCGGTATATTCTCAAACCAAGGTAAGTGGCGAGGTAAAGGATGCGACAGGCGAGCCCGTTGCCTTTGCAAACGTAATCTTCAAAGATTCTAATGAAGGGACTATTACAAATGAAGAAGGCCGTTTTTATTTAGAAAGCGACGAAAAACACACTACAGTTCAGTTTTCTTTTATTGGCTACACTACTAAAGAAATAACGCTAGCGCAACGAACTACCTATAAAATGGTAGTTGTTTTAGAAGAGGAAGCTGCGTCTTTAAATGAAGTAGTAATTTTTGGAGGTAAACAATCGAAAAAGGATAATCCGGCCATTGATATTCTTCGTAAAATTTGGGAAAATCGTCGAGAAAATGGAGTCAAAAAATTTAAACAATACAGCTACGACAAATACGAGAAACTCGAATTCGACTTAAATACCATTGACAGCGCATTAATAAAAAACCGTGTATTTAAGGGTATGGAATTTATATTCGATCAAACTGATACGTCAAAGGTGACCGGAAACACCTATTTGCCAATCTTTATCAATGAGGCTTTTTCTAAAGTGTATGGTGATAATCTTTTGAAAGAAGAGAAGGAGGTTCTGGAAGGAAATAAAAATTCTGGATTCAGTAATAATAATACCCTTATCGCTTACTTAAAAGATCTTTATAGCGAATATGATGTGTATGATAATTACTTGAAATTTTTTGATAAAGCATTTACAAGTCCGCTTTCGAGAACAGGAATAGACGTATATAATTATGTGTTGTTGGACAGTGCATATCGCGGTGACAAATGGTGTTATAACATAGTGTACTATCCACGTCGCAAGAACGAGCTTACGTTTAAGGGTGATTTTTGGGTGAATGATACTACCTGGGCTATTAAAGAGATTAATCTTCAGGCGTCTAAGAGTGCCAATCTGAACTGGGTTCGGGAAGTTTATATTGAACAGGAGTTTGATGTGCTCAACGATTCCATATTTCTTATCACTCGTGATTATTTTATGAGTGATTTCAGCTTTAGAAAAAAGGAAGAAGCGCAAGGGATCTACGGAAAGAGAACTACCTTATACGATGATTATGTTTTTAACATTCCAAAGCCAAAAGAATTCTACAAAGAACAGGTCGATCCCTATAAATATGAAGTTTATAACAGACCAGACGATTTTTGGGATGCGCGACGAATGGAGCAGCTAAGTAAAGATGAAAAGGGTGTTTACAAAATGCTCGATACTTTAAAGACCGTTCCCCGTTTTAAGACACTTTATAATCTGGGTGCTGTTCTAGCAACGGGCTATTATGAAGTAGGAAATTTTGATATTGGTCCTGTGTTCTCAATATTTGGATTCAATGAAGCTGAAGGTATGCGTATCAGACTTGGAGGACGAACCTACTTTAGTCAGAACGATCGTTGGCGTCTTGAAGGATTTGGCGCCTATGGATTTAAAGATAATCGTTTTAAGTACGGAATATCCGGTAAGTATTTGCTGGACCGTAGATCACGTCTTATTGTTTTCGGTGGAAATCGAAGAGACGTAGAACAAACAGGAGCTAGTCTCACCAATAGTACAGATGTTTTGGGTAGGAGTTTGGCTTCTTCTTCACTGATCTCGGTGGGGGCAAATGATAGATTAACACGAATAAATCTAAGTACTGCCGGCTTTGAAGTAGAGCCCAGTAAGAATTTCAGCATTCGGTTAACAGGTTCATACAGAACTCTTCGGTCTGCAACCGAGACTTTTAGTATAGATTACAAGGTGTTTGAAGATGGTATCGATACAGGGGAAGTGAGAAGTGAAATTCAGCAATCGGAGATAGAATTGAGTTTGAGCTATACTCCTCGTCGAAAAACTTCAGGTTATGGAGTAGAACGAACCATCATTAATAGTGGGGAGTATCCTAATTTTTATCTTGGTTATACCAAGGGTCTGAAAAATATTTTAGGAGGAGATTTTGACTACGAACGTTTGCAGGCTCTGTACACTCAACCATGGAATATAGGTGGAATAGGCCGATTGTATTCGACCATAGAGGTAGGTAAAACTTTTGGAGACGTACCTTTGAGTTTGTTAAATCCGATACCCGGAAACCAGACTTATTTTAGTATTTACAATAGTTTCAATCAGTTAGATTTTTATGAATTCGTGAGTGATACTTACGCATCCCTGCATTTACAACACAATTTTGGAGGCCGGATTTTTTCAAGGATTCCCGTGCTTCGTAAGCTGAATTTGCGTGAAGTGGTCGGATTTAGAGCTGTGTTTGGCGAAATTTCTCAGGGAAATATAGATTTGAATGCTTCTAATATTATATACCAAGCTCCCGAAGATATTTATTGGGAATGGAGCGTTGGAGTGGGAAATATTTTTAAGATCTTTAGACTTGATTTCAACTTTAGAGGTAATTATCTCGACAATCCTGGCGCAAGAAGTTTCGGTGTTACGGGTATTTTTGGCTTCGAATTTTAATTTTCCCTATATTTGGAGGAACCCACCCTTTCTACCAATAATTCTTTCTACTTTCCTTTAAGTTTAATTAAATATGAGAGTAGTTCTAGTTTTTCTGACATTTTTAGCTTCATCAATAACCTTTGCGTCGCCGGAAGTCAACGTTTTTTTCGAGCAAACACCCAGTGGATATATAGTTTATGTCGATAACCTGGAGCCTTGTCCGGTATCATTGGCTATCGATTTTAAATTAGTTAATCTGTCTTCTTCCGTAGGCGATACCAGAACATTTGTGATTCCTGCCAATAGTAAAAAGAATAAGGTTACAGAGTTATTAATAAAATTTAAATTGAAAAGCTACACATTCGATTATAGCTATACAGCCTATTACGGGGATCCTAATTTAGAGGAATACGATGTTAGCTATCAATATCACCTCCCTTATAGAAAAGGCACAAGTCATAGGGTGATTCAGGGATATAATGGATCATATACACACCAAAACAGGAATGCGCTTGATTTTAGTATGGATGTGGGAAGTGAAGTGTTTTCGGCACGAAAAGGAATTGTTGTTGAAGTTGTAGATGAGTACGATAAGGCATGTGAAAATGAAGGATGCGAGAAATTTAACAATTATGTGCTTATTTACCATCGCGATGGAACTTTCGCTAATTATGCTCATTTAAAAAAAGAAGGAGCGGTTGTAAAAAAAGGGGATACAGTAGCTACCGGACAACTTATTGCCTACAGTGGGAATGTTGGCCGATCATCAGGGCCACATTTGCATTTTGAAGTATATATGCCAGGAATCGAAAAAAATAAGTCTCTTAAAACAAACTTTCGGATTGGAGACGGCAGTGATTACAGTGTTTTAATGGATGGACAGAGTTATCTTAGAGCCTACGATTAATTACTTCTTTTCTTCTGAAACTAATATTTCTAAACCAACTAATTTCACTACTTTTGCACCCTCGTAATTCGAACCTAATGTGTGAAGGGTTGCTGTGAAGTTGAAGTATAGCGATTCAGCTATAAATCAACTAAGATTTAGAAATAAAATTGTGTAAATAGTAGAAATAATGACTGCAGATAAAGTTGTAACATTCGATGTGCTGGTAGAAATACCTAAAGGAAGTAGAAATAAGTATGAATATGATTTTGAGTTAAAAAAAATTCGATACGATCGTATGATTTTCTCTTCGATGATGTATCCAGCCGATTACGGTTTCGTTCCTGAAACTTTGGCTCTAGACGGTGATCCTTTAGATGTTTTAGTTTTAGTGACTGAACCTACCTTCCCGGGTTGTGTAATAGAGGTTAAGCCAATAGGTGTTTTTCATATGGCTGATGAAAAAGGACCCGATGAAAAAGTGATCTGTGTTCCGGTTAGTGACCCAATTGCAAATACGGTTATGGATCTTTCAGAACTAAATCCACATTTAATAAAAGAAATTGAACACTTCTTTCAGGTGTATAAAGATCTGGAAGAAAAGCGAGTTGATGTGGGTGGATGGGGAAATGCTTCGGAAGCAAAGGAAATTGTAGCAAAATGTATCGAAAGATATCAAAAAAGTGACGTCCCTGCTGCGGAAGTGAGTATCAAATAGACTTTTAATCCTATATAATTACATTAAGCAGTAATCCCCCACGATTATTGCTTTTTTGTTTTGTGTGTTTTTGTTACTTTAGCAGCCAATTTAACAAAACCTATAATATACATGGAACAGAACATTATTTATATTCCAATTGCCCTATCAATATTAGGTCTTTTATTTATGCTTATAAAAATGAGCTGGGTAAAGAAGCAGTCTCCGGGAAGTGAGCGAATGCAATTTATTTCTAAAAGCATTAAAGAAGGCGCACTTGCATTCTTAAATGCCGAATACCGCCTACTTTTAATATTCGCCGTAATTGCTGCAGTATTACTGTTTGTGGTGTCTACTATCGTCGAATCAACAAGTTGGATGATTGTTCCCGCTTTTATCTTTGGAGCAATATTCTCAGCTTTGGCAGGAAATATAGGTATGCGTATTGCTACCGACGCCAATGCACGTACTGCTGAAGCTGCCAAAACAAGCTTACCGCAGGCATTAAAAGTGTCATTTGGTGGGGGAACAGTAATGGGACTTGGAGTTGCAGGATTAGCAGTTTTAGGATTAAGTCTGTTCTTTATGTTCTTTGTAGGACAGTTTGTAACTGGGGGCGACAATTTTTACAACCAAATGACGATAGTACTTGAGGCCTTGGCTGGTTTCTCATTAGGTGCCGAATCTATTGCCTTATTCGCAAGAGTAGGTGGAGGTATATATACAAAAGCCGCCGACGTAGGAGCCGATCTTGTGGGAAAAGTAGAAGCTGGTATTCCTGAAGACGATCCGCGTAATCCCGCAACTATTGCAGATAATGTTGGTGATAATGTTGGTGACGTAGCAGGAATGGGTGCCGATCTTTTCGGATCATACGTAGCTACTGTTCTGGCAGCAATGGTTCTTGGTAACTATGTTATCAGAGATATGTCAATAACCACTGCTTTTACCGATGATTTTAATAATATGGGCCCAATTTTACTTCCTATTGTTATCGCGGGAGTAGGGATTTTAGCTTCAATAATAGGGACATTCTTCGTAAGTATAAAAAATAATGATGCGAAAGAATCGCAAGTACAAAAAGCCTTAGACACAGGAAATTGGGCAGCAATCATTTTAACTCTTATTGCGAGCTATTTTCTAATCGATTATATGTTACCTGAAACAATGAACATGAAGTTTTTCGGCGAAGGTTATAAAGAGATCCCTTCAATGAACGTATTCTGGTCGGCATGTATCGGTCTTGCGGTAGGAGCTTTAATTTCATTTGTAACAGCCTATTACACAAGTTTAGGTAAAAAACCTGTTATGGATATTGTAAAAAATTCATCTACCGGAGCGGCAACAAATATCATTGCCGGACTTGCAGTAGGGATGAAATCTACATTTGCATCCGTAATTTTATTTGCTGCTGCGATCTACGGATCATATGAGTTGGCTGGATTTTATGGAGTAGCGTTGGCAGCTTCTGCAATGATGGCTACGACCGCTATGCAATTGGCTATTGATGCTTTCGGACCTATAGCAGACAACGCTGGAGGTGTAGCTGAAATGAGTGATTTGGAGCCTCACGTTCGTGAGCGTACCGATATTTTAGATTCAGTAGGTAATACAACTGCTGCTGTTGGAAAAGGATTTGCAATTGCTTCTGCTGCATTAACGGCATTGGCATTATTTGCCGCCTTTGTAACATTTACAGGAATTGATGGAATAAATATTTTTAAGGCTGATGTGTTAGCAATGCTATTTGTTGGTGGAATGATTCCGGTGGTATTCTCAGCCTTGGCAATGAAGTCGGTTGGAAAAGCCGCAATGGAAATGGTGCAAGAAGTGCGTCGACAGTTTCGTGAAATTCCGGGAATTATGGAAGGAACGGGAACTCCCGAGTATGCGAAATGTGTTGATATCTCAACCAAAGCTGCATTAAAAGAAATGATCCTACCTGGTTTGCTAACTATTATTACACCAATACTTATCGGATTGATCTTTAAAGCAGAAGCTTTGGGAGGTTATATGGCCGGCGTATGTGTTAGTGGTGTAATGTGGGCTATCTTCCAAAATAATGCAGGTGGAGCTTGGGATAACGCCAAGAAATCGTTTGAAGCCGGTGTTATGATTGATGGTGAAATGACCTATAAAGGTAGTGACGCCCATAAAGCTGCGGTGACAGGAGATACCGTTGGGGATCCGTTTAAAGATACTTCAGGCCCTTCAATGAATATCCTTATAAAGCTTACTTGCCTAGTAGGATTGGTTATTGCTCCAATACTGGGTGATCATGGTTCTGAAATGGCGCATTCTGAGAACGTTTCAAAAGAAATGATGTTTATTGATGAAGATGGTAATGAAACAATTCTTAATGTAAATGAAGCCAAGCAAGTTCAAAATGCGGATGCCGCTGAAATTAGTAAAGAGGTGAAAGTGAAAATGTCTGTAGAAGGTGATGTCACTACAGCTGTGGTAACTACAGAAATTACCAAAGATGGTAAAACTACTTCCGATACTCAAACTTTTACCGGAACTGAAGCAGAAGTAAAAGCCAAGATAGAAGCTATGAATAAAGATGATGTAAAGCTTAATGGTAAGAAAATTGTAAAGGAGATAGAAGAGGTCGTTGAGAATTAGTCGACCATAATAAAAGTTAAAAATTTTTTAAACCCTGCTGAACCGGCAGGGTTTTTTTTTGTTTTCATTATCTTAGTCATGTATGATTAACCATGACCTTATTACATTGGGAATAGCCTTCGGTTTAGGGTTGTTGGTAGGCCTTCAACGTGAGATAACCGATAATAAAATGGCAGGGGTGCGTACGTTCACCCTCATCTCTATATTAGGGGTGGTTGCAGGTTTTCTAACTCGCGAATTAGATAATCCGTTTATTCTTCCGGCCTTAGGGCTTTCGCTTACTGCTTTTTTAATTATGGCCAATATTATAAAAGTGAAAAAATTAAAGGAAGTAGATATAGGCCAGACTACTGAGGTAGCTGCTTTACTTATGTTCGCGATCGGTGCGTATTTGGTTATGGGGAGTCAGGTGATAGGTGTGGTTCTTGGAGGCTCGTTGGCAATTCTATTATATCTGAAAGACCATTTGCACGGTTTTATTGATCGGCTAAAGGACAAAGATCTTGCAGCAATCATGACTTTTGCCGGAATTTCCCTGGTTATTTTACCGATACTTCCTGATAAAACTTACGGCCCATTGGATGTGATTAACCCGCGTAATATCTGGTTTATGGTAACACTCATTGTGGGGATAAGTGTCGTCGGATATTTTATTTACAAATTCGTAGGCAAGAAAGTTGGAATAATCTCCAATGGTATTTTAGGCGGTTTGATAAGCAGTACAGCAACCACTGTGAGCTATGCAAGAAAAACAGCCGAATCGAAAAACATAAATAAGGTTGCGACCTTTGTAATTACGGCGGCATCGGCCATTTCTCTGGCGAGAGTGTTAGTGGAGGTGGGAGTGGTAATTCCTGAAAAATTGCCACAAATAATCTTACCTATACTCGTGGAATTTATTATTATGGTCTTATTATGTGTGGGAATCTTCTATATGATTAGTAAGGAAGAGGGCCAGGACGAGATGCCCGAACCCAAAAATCCTGCACAATTCAGGAGTGCTTTAATATTCGGACTTCTATACGGACTCATCCTACTCGCAGTTGCGTTTACAAAGGAGGAATTTGGCAATAGTGCACTTTATATCGTATCCATAATTAGTGGTCTTACCGACGTAGATGCCATCACTCTTTCTTTATCACAGTTAATGAAGAATGATGGGTTAGAGGTCTCAACAGGCTGGCGACTTATATTATTAGCATCACTGTCAAACTTGTTTTTTAAAGGAATAATGGCAGCAGTTTTAGGAACACGGCAACTCGCGAAATGGGTTGCAATTTCTTTCGGAATATCTATTATTACAGGTTTATTAATCATGTGGCTGTGGCCATCAACTTGGCATTTTTAGAATGAGATTTTTCAAAAAAGACCCATTACAAATTATTGTTTTTCAGAGCTACGGTAGTGCAAATAAATTATATGTCCGTGGAAGAGCGTTGGAAGATGAAAAAATAGATCTCACGAGACGTGGCATTATCAGCCTTTTGAGAAATTCATTTAAGCGCTTTGAAACCGATGAAGTTGCGAACACTAAGCTCAAAATTAAACTGCCTAACAACACATTTTTTTATACTAAAACCGATTCGAAAGGATATTTTTTACTAAAAGAAACGATTGCTAATTTAGATGCGCTCACAAACGCGGAAGGTTGGTTACAATTAGAAATTTCGTATGATGAGCCGCATCCCGGACGCATCATTAATAACGATAACCGATTTCCTGCCGAAGTTCTTATTCCGAAACAGAACAGTAGTTTTGGCATCATAAGCGACATAGATGATACGATTTTACACACCGGGGTAACATCTTTCTTAAAGCTAAAATTAGTTTTGAATACGTTTTTCCGAAACGCTGGCAGTAGATCACCCTTAGAAGGGGCTTCAGAGTTTTACCACATGCTGCACCGTGGAAATACAGGTGAAGAGGCAAATCCTGTATTTTATGTGAGTCACAGTCCGTGGAATCTTTATAGATATCTCGAGTTTTTTTTAAAAGAGCACAAGTTTCCGAAGGGTCCCATATTGTTGCGTGACCTTCCTAAGCCTTTCAGAAGAAAAAATGTAAAGGAAAAACCACAAAAACAAAAAGAGATCATCAATATATTAAACATGTATCCGGAGCATCAGTTTATTCTTATTGGCGACAGTGGTGAACATGACGCAGATATCTATATTGAGATCGCCGAGAGCTTTCCGAATCGAATTAAAGCAATTTACCTTAGGAGTGTAAAACATAAAAAAAGGATGCTAAGAATTGAAGGGCTTTTCGAAAACTATAAAACAACACCTGCCTTGCTCGTAGAAAGCAGCAAACAAGCCATCGAACATGCTAGAGAAAATGGATTTGTGAGATAAATTGTTTTTAACGCATTCTAACAATTCTTTTTAAAATAGTCGTAGGTTGCTAATTGCGATTGTACCTTCTTTTTGGAGTTTGCGACATATTCGTTTTTTTGTTTTGCATCTATCACACGAGCTTTTACATTATCTGAGAGCTGAATTTCGAGTAAATCTTTGATTGTCTTTTTATGATCCTCATCATAGATAGGAGTAACAACCTCAATTCGGTGGTTAAGATTTCGGGTCATCCAATCTGCCGAACCAATATATACTTTCTCATCACCGTTATTGCCGAAGATATATACGCGGCCGTGTTCCAGAAAACGATCTATAACCGATATAACGGTAATATTTTCACTTTGTCCTTTGACACCGGGAACTAAAGAGCATATTCCTCGGATCAGGAGGCGAATTTTTACCCCTGCATTGCTCGCACGATATAATAATTTAATCATATCCTTATCTTCGAGGCTATTCATCTTAAGAAGAATATTTGCTTCTTTTCCTTCATTTGCAAGCTCAATTTCGTCATTGACCATCTCTGTGAATTTCACACGAGTAGTAAAGGGAGATACGAGCAAACGTTTGGTTTTCGGGACAATAATAGTGCGCTCTAAGACTAAAAACACCATATTAAGTTCTTTAGTGATCTTTTTATGGGAGGTCATTAATCCGAAGTCGGTATAAAGCGTTGCTGTCTTTTCATTAAAGTTTCCTGTAGCAATATATGCGTAACGCTTTGGCTTATCCTCACCCTTTCTTTCTATATAGAGAATTTTAGAATGTACTTTAATATCGGGATAGCTATAAATTACTTTTGCGCCATTTTTTTCAAAAATGGCACCCCATTTTAAATTATTTCTTTCGTCGAACCGGGCTTTTACCTCAATAAAAACAGTAACGTTGATACCTTTTTTAGCAGCTCTAGCGATGGCATCATTGAGTCTAGATTCACTTGCAGCACGATATATTGTAATCTTAATATGTGTGGTCAACGGATCGTCAGCCGCAGCTTCAACCAGGCGAATTACGGGTTCATACGACTGATACGGATAATGCAGAAGTTGGTCTTTTTTCTCGATTGCATTAAACATGGAGTCTGCCTCTAAAACAGGGTGATCAAGGGGAGGTAGAGCTTCGCTCGATAAAACTTTAGCAGTTGGGTTTGGAAAACCGAAGAAATCTTTAAAATTATGGTACTTACCCCCAAGAATAATATCTGCGTTGGTGACATCAAGCAAAGATTTCAATAATTCTTGCATTTTTTTTGGTGCCTCGCTATCAATTAAAATACGTGTAGCTTGTCCACGATCTCTTTTTGGAAGTGATTTTTTTATTTTTTCTTTTAAATTTCCTGAAAATTCGTCTTCGATGTAAAGTTCTGCGTCTCGTGAGATTTTTAAAGCATAGTAATCTACATTTTCTTCTTTCTGAGGGGTTTGTCTTAAGTTATACCTTAAAATATCATCAATAAATGTAATATAGTGCTTTCCATTCATCTTAGGAAAGACGAAAAATCTTGGCTCATCCTGCGGAATCTTGACTAATTGAAATTCTTCATCGTTTAAAATTCCAGCCAAATAAAGTGCTTCATTTTCTACAAAAGCGATCTGATTTTTATCGTTGCGAAAATTTTTAATTTCAAGTTTACTTTGTAGCGTGTCGAGAAAATAGCTTTTTGCGATCTCTTTCTGTGTTGCCGAAAACTGAGGGGATTGAATCAAAATAATTCCCTCTCGTTCTAATGAGGGAATGATTTGATTTTGAAAAATATTACCGAATTCTTCTTGCTGAAGATGCACTTGTGACTTAATTTCTCTTAGAACTTTATTGGGTTTGGTAATTAGTTTTTTCCGAAGAGACTTTTCTACATTTTTTATTTGTCGGATATCTGATACACGCACCCTAAAAAATTCGTCCAGATTGGACGAAAATATAGCCAAGAATTTGATGCGCTCGTATAGCGGATTCCTCTTATCTGCGGCTTCCTGTAGCACGCGATGATTAAATCGCAACCAGGATAGATCTCTGTGGTATTGTTTCGAATTATAAAGTGAACTCATTGTACATTTCTGCAGGGAAATTTTAAGTAATTCCTACTGGGCAAAGAAAGCCATTAGCGCACAAAGAATGTGTTTCGAAAATGTTAAGTTTTGAATAAGCCGTGAAGTTCGGCATCGATTTTATTGATAACCTGACCGAGATGTTCGGGATCATCAACAAAATCTAAGTTGTCTACATCCAGAATGATTAAATTTCCCTTATCGTATTCGTGAATCCAAGCCTCATAGCGTTCGTTAAGTCTGCTTAAATATTCGATACTTATTGAATTTTCGTAATCCCTTCCGCGTTTGTGTATCTGATTCACAAGATTGGGAATAGAACTTCGTAAATAGATCAAGAGATCGGGACCTTCAGTAACACTTTCCATTAAATCGAATAGCGAACGATAGTTTTCATAATCACGATTGGTCATCAAACCCATGGCGTGTAAATTCGGAGCAAAGATATAAGCGTCCTCATAAATCGTGCGATCTTGAACAATATCCTTCCCGCTTTCTCTAATATCGAGAATTTGACGGAAACGACTGTTCAAAAAGTATACTTGTAAATTGAATGACCAACGTTCCATTTGGTTATAAAAGTCATCCAAATACGGATTGTCTTCCACATCTTCAAAATGGGCTTTCCATTTATAGTGTTTTGCCAGTAAACGAGTTAAAGTGGTTTTTCCGGAGCCAATATTTCCTGCTATCGCAACGTGCATAAATCTTACTGCTTAGGTAGGGTTAGTGTAAAAGTGTGTAATTTATTTCCGTCATAAATATACAGGAATTCCTGCGTAAGCTGCAAGTCTTTTATTAGGTTTTCGGACAGTGGAACTTTTAACGGTTTAATGGTGTTTTCGGCAATAAAAAAAAGCGAATTATTCTTAAGTGCAATGAGATTCTTTTCATGTTGAACAATGGATGAAAATCCTTCGGCTTCTGTTTCAGAAAGAATACTACCATACACATTAAAAACACGCAACTTTTTTTCCGTAAGAATATAGCAATAATTGAAATTACTAGCCTGAGAAATCAATTTTCCGGAAAATGGTTGTGAAACTGTCGTTTTTCTGTTGTCGCGATAATTGTAAAGTTCGAGTTGTTGTGTATCTATGTTAAAGATCCAAAGCTGATTACTCCCTGCGTTAGTAGCGGTACCAATATTTAAAAAATCCGGTAGGTTATTAAAATTTATACGTTCCATTTCGCTGAGACGATTGTCTAATAGAACTACCGTGTTAGTGTCTTCATAAAAAACTACAACCTTTAACGGATTTATAATGTCTACCGAGGAAATCTGTCCCAACTGCAAATCGTTAAAAACATATTTACCATCTCGACCTTGCTTATGAAGCACCATATCTTTCACAAAATAGATATTTTTATATGGATCCAGGCCGATAAAGTGATCTGCTAAAAGAGTAGTGCTGGTAACGGCTTTCAGTTCTTGAGCTATTATGGTTACAGGTAAAAGAAACAGAAAGAATAAGAGGTGCTTCATGTTGTACAAGATACAAAAAGCGTGCTAAGAAATTCAGCAAATCAATTTATAACCGTACCCCCTGACATTTATAATTTGAACATTTGAATCCTTTTGTAATTTTTTCCGAAGCTTTGAAATAAACACATCCATACTTCTTCCGCTAAAAAAATCATCGTTTTTCCAAAGCTTATTAAGGATAATAGATCTTTCTAATACGTTATTTCTATTGTTACTCAAATGAAAAAGTAAGTGCGCTTCCCGGTGTGTGAGTGTGACAATCTCTTCATTTTGAAATTGTAGTTCCTGTTTTTTAAATTGAAAGGTATAATTGCCGATTGCAATATTTTCTTTATTGTGCTGCGGGTTTGTACGATGTAGTAAATTTTCAATACGCACAATTAATTCCTCTAAACTAAAGGGTTTTTTTAAATAATCATTACCTCCTAGGGAGAACCCTTCAACCACATCTTTAGTTTGTGATTTTGCGGTTAAAAAAATGATCGGAATCTGCTTATCTTTTATCCTAATCTCTTTTGCCAGCGTAAAACCATCTTTAACAGGCATCATAACATCCAGAACCAGTATTTCAGGATTATGGGAATGATATGCTTCCAAAGCCTCCTTTCCATTTTTGCAAAAAATCACTTTAAATCCCCTGGTTTCCAGACTTTCCTGAATAATTTGCCCTAACGAAAGTTCGTCTTCAGCAAGTAATAATTTTATTTTTTTACCCATGTGGCAAAGTGATTTTAAAACATGTGGAATTGTTAATCTCTACTAAAATATTACCATGATGCTTTTCAATAATTTTCTTTGCGTAATAGAGGCCTATCCCAAAGCCTTTTATATCATGCGTATTTCCTTTAGGGACTCTGTAGAATTTTTCGAAAATATGTTTTTTATGATCTTCGGAAAGTGAATTGCCATTATCTGTAATCGAGATGTGAATAACATTATTGAGCATTTTTAGATCTACATTAATAACCTCGCCTCCATATTTTAAAGCATTATCGATAATATTATTGATGGCATTTTCGAAATGAAATCTGTCCACAAATGCAGTCACGGCCTCATGCGAACTGTGGAAATTTATAGTCTTATTTTCTGGCGTAAAAGCTTCTTTTAACGATGCCTTCCGAAGCAATTCAACAAGATCTGTTTGCTCAAGCTCCATGGTAAGTGTTTCGCTATCTAAGGTGGCAGTTTCTAATAGTTTTTCTACCATACTATTTAGTTTATCTACCTGTTCACTGGAAATTTTCGCGTAGCGCAAATTTTTCGCTGGATCATTTTCAGCATTAAAGCGCCTCAACCCTTCCATGGCGGCACCAATGGTTGCTATTGGGGTTTTAAATTCGTGTGTTATATTACTTATTAAATCATTTTTAACTTCAGCAAGTTGTTTTTGATGTCGAATGATTTTCAGAAGATAAAGAAGGCACGCTATAATCGCAGCTGCAAACAGAATAGACACCAGTAATCCAAAAAGATTTTTGGTAAGAATGGTTTGTGCTTCATTCGTAAAATACAACTGTAGTGTGCCTTTTTTAGGTAGGTAACTTGATTTTGAAGTAGTAAGTAGAGCTGTTCTATTTTCAATTCCACCATTTAATTGTTGTTGTGATCCATTCTCGTATTTATAAACTATATCATAATCTACTGTAATTTTTTTGCGTTTCAATTCTTTTCCAAATAAGGTATCTAGTGTTTTAAGATTCAGTGAGTCATTGCCAATAGCCCAAATTACTTTTGATGTAAGTTTCACCAAAGGATTTTCTCTTTGTAGGGTATCGTGTTTTAACATCATTTCGATCGCCTCTTTTCGGGTAGATTTATCTATAGTGATTTTTTTAAGGATGGTGTCTACACCTTGAGTTTTCGCTCCGGAAAAAATTGAAATCACTCTATTGTCTAAAGTATCCTTTGCTGCAATATCATGTATCGATTTACCCTTCTTATCTATCTGAATCAACATCCCCTCCATTTCTGCTTCGAATTGCTTAAGATTATCTTCCTCTAAGGAGAAACCAATAAGATTTTCTTCTGCCAGTGTCGCATAATAACTATCTACGGCATTATCCAAACTTATTTGAACTTCATTGATAAGTTGTTGTTTGCCGGCTTGGTAATTTTTGAAATTCCAATATGTTTGCATGGCCAGAGTAACTACAATTGTGGCAATGATAAAATATAGAACTGTCTTATAATGGCGTTCTTGCATAAGTCAAAAGTACGTTCTAATTCTCTTGTTTTGCAAATCGCTTAACATTCGTTAACACTGGTTAACTTTAAAATGGTAATATTTTACACACATTTGTAGAAGTCAATTTAAATACACCAAGATGAAAACATTAATTATAACTATTTGCGTCATTGGCCTTAGCCTCGGGAATGCGCTATCACAGAAGATTGAAGGTATAGCATATTACAAAACACATCGAAATGTCCAACAAGAAATAGACAGTAGCTCTACTGTTAGTGCAGAAACTCAAAAACAACTGGCAATAATGCTGGCGAAGCAATTTCAGAAAGAATTTTCATTGCATTTCAATGATTCTGAATCACTTTATAAGGAGGTGCCTTCCCTGGAGAAACCTGCCCCGGCGGCAAGTGGAGGAATTAACATTGTAGTCTCGGGATTAACGGATGTGCTTTATAAAAATACGAAGGATCAAACCTTTGTTCGGGAATCTGAAATTATGGATAAGCCGTTTTTAATCAAGGATAAATTAGAAAAACGCGAGTGGGTGATGGGGAACGAAACTAAGAATATTGGTGAGTATACATGTTTTAAAGCAAGTTTTTCTGAAGAAGTTACAGAACAAATGTTTGAGAGTGGACAAAAGGAACCGATCGAAAAAACAATTAACAGAACTACCACTGTGTGGTACACACCACAGATTCCTCTTGGTCATGGACCGGGAGACTACTGGGGATTACCAGGATTGGTAATGGAAGTAAATGATGGTGAACAATCTATTTTGTGTACAAAAATTGTGTTATATCCCAAAAACGGCGTTGAGATCAATGCACCTAGCAAAGGGAAGATAGTGTCTCAATCTGAATTCACCGAAATTCAAGAAAAAAAACAGGCCGAGATGATGGAACGTTTTCGTGATAGTAACCGAAAAAGAGGGGATGGAGAAATGGTTATTAAGATAAGAGGTTAATACTTTTAGCGTAATATTAAACTATTCGTGCTATAAATAGTCTAAGGTTCTTGTAACAATTCCCGTACTTTGTTACTAACAACATATCTTAAACTATGGCTATGCTCAAATATATCACATTTACCTTCTGTTTGTTTTTAACCGTTAACGCATTCGCTCAAAATATTAGCGGACAAGCATTTTATGAATCCAAGACTACCGTTGATATGGATAGTTTTGGCGGAGGACGTGAAATGTCTGAAGACATGAAAAAACAAATTGCTGAACGTATGAGAGGCATGCTTGAAAAAACATACATTCTTACTTTTAATAAAGAGGAGTCTATTTACAAAGAGCAGGAAAAGTTAGAGGCTGGAGCTGGTGGCGGATTCGCAATGATGATGAGTAGTTTTACGCCCGGACCTCAGTATAAAAACTTGTCTACCAATAAAATGATCGAGGAAAACGAATTCTTCGGAAAACAGTTTCTCGTTACAGATACAGTTGCAAATCTGGATTGGAAATTGGAAAAGGAATCGAAACAAATAGGGCAGTATGTAGCATTTAAAGCTACTGCGATAAAAAAGGTAGATCCAAACGATTACCGGATGGCACGTCCTCGAAGAGGTGGTCCGCGGGGAGACCGCAATCGGAATGATGAAAAGAAGGATTCGGAAGCAAAAACCGATACTACTAAAACAGAAGATCCTATGGATCAAATCGAAATTCCAAAAGAAATAGTAGTTACAGCGTGGTATACACCAATGGTGCCTGTAGGTCACGGACCCGGAGAATACGCAGGATTACCTGGATTGATATTAGAGTTAAATGTGTATAGAACTACTCTGCTTTGTTCCAAAATAGTGATGAATCCTAAGGATTCAGAGAAGATTGAAGCACCCACAAAAGGGAAAGAAGTAACTAGAGAGGAATATACTAAGATCGTAAAAGAGAAGACCGACGAGATGCGGGAGAACTTCCGAAATAGTGGCGGAAGAAGAGGCGGGGGAAGATTTGGCGGATAAAATGAGATCAATTACTTACACTTCACACAGTATTTTGTAATTCGACGATAACAGAGACCAACCTTTTTTGAAAAAAATCTATGATGAAAATCCTTTGGGCAGTGTTGCTGCTATTTACCGTGTCACTTACTGCTCAAAGCATTAAAGTAAGAGGAACTATTAAAGATAGCATTGGGGCACCCCTTGAGCTGGCAAATGTAATCGCTACTATAAAGAGTTCAGGTGAAATAGAATCTTATGCGATAACGAATTTTGAAGGTCGGTTCCAACTGGATCTTCCCAAAAACGAGACCTATATTCTACGGGCAAGTTTTTTGAGTTATGAAACCAAGGAGCGAGAACTGAGTATTGCAGCAGATTCCGAAAATATGAATATAGATTTTGTACTTAAATCGCAGGCTTCCGAACTGGATGGTGTTGAAATTATCTATGAAATGCCGGTAACCGTAAAAGGAGACACCATTATTTATAATGCCGATTCCTTTACGACCGGTGAGGAAAGAAAGCTTGGTGATGTAATGAAAAAGCTCCCTGGTGTTGAGGTTAATGAGGACGGTGAAATAGAAGTAGAGGGAAAGACTGT
>CBDUGY010000013.1:0-36885 GCA_965367015.1 uncultured Ulvibacter sp. | reverse complement strand
ATGTGGTACTGAGAAATCAGTAACCGATGAGAAGCTTTTCCTTAGATGGAGAGGCTTTTTTTAATTAAGGAAGTTTTTATTAAGTTCAAATACAGCCTGTCCCGAGCGAAGTCGAGGGAGGTTTTTTTGTTTCTGACAGGCTATTTTTTATTTTTACCAGAATTACTGAGTCCTAACGTAATTAAATCTATCAATTCCTCCATTTCAAATGGTTTGCCAATAAAATAATCTGCTCCTGCGCCACTTGCCGATAATTCTCCCGATGGATGCGCAGACATCATTATTATTGGAATATGTCTGGTTTGGGGTGTTAATTTAATTTTTTGGCAAGCGTCACAACCATTAGAGCCGGATAATAACATATCCATCAAAATAAGGTCTGGTTTAACCGATTCTAGATGCTCGATTATGTTATCGGCATTGTCTCTGGACGAGATTTTCCAGCCATTAACATCTAACATTAGTTCTAGTAATGAAAGGATATTCTCTGAATCTTCTACTATTAAAATATGTGCTTGTTTTTCCATAATTAGTTAGGTTGGTGAATGGGTATAGTGAAATAAAATTCTGAGCCTTTACCCTTTTCGCTTGTTACACCGATGGTTCCATCGTGCTTTTTGATAATATCTGCGGATATAAAGAGGCCAATACCAAAACCGGGGAAAGTTTTTTCATTTTTACCTTCTTCCCGATAAAATCGGTTAAAAATGTATTCTTGATTCTCTTTTTTAATTCCAATACCAAAATCCTTGATATAAACAGAAACAGAATCGTTATTTGAAATAGTTTTCACATCAATCTTATCAGATTGAGGAGAATATTTTACCGCATTATTAAGTAGATTAATGAGTACTTGTCGAATTCGTTCCTTGTCAGCAAACACTTCTTCCCCCGAACCAGCCAAAAACTCTATGCTATAGTTAGGATTAATTAGCTCAATTTCTCGCACAACTTCTGCTACTAAATCGTTCAGATTAAACTTCTCTTTGGTAAATTCTAGGCCTCCCGTTTTCATTTTAGAGAGGTCAAGCAAATCGGTAATTAGCTTTGTGAGCATTCTTATCTGCTTGTCTATGATGTCGAGAGAACTGTTCAATAATTTGTCACCATTATCTCGATATTTACTCTTAAGCACTTGTGTATACCCTTTTATTGAGGTGACAGGGGTTTTTAATTCGTGGCTTGCCATCCCAATGAAAAGATCTTTTTGATGTTCCTGCATTTTTATATCATGAATATCCATACAGGCATGGATATAGCCTTCAAACTTGCCATCTTCAGTAAATCGAGGCACCCCAATATTT
This sequence comes from uncultured Ulvibacter sp., assembly GCA_965367015.1. Classification (GTDB taxonomy): domain Bacteria; phylum Bacteroidota; class Bacteroidia; order Flavobacteriales; family Flavobacteriaceae; genus CAXBES01. The sequence continues at coordinate 35,581 of CBDUGY010000013.1, read as the reverse complement.
GAAATCCATCGAAAAGCACCGTCATAACGTCTAACACGGTATTCTTCACGGTATTCTTTTCTTAATTTAAATACTTTTTTATAATTGGAAATTACATTTTGTTCTTCATCGGGATGAATTGTCATAAGCGTAGTGGAACCCATATAATATTTTGCCGGGAGCCCGGTAAAATCTAACCACAATTTGTTTACGAACACGATTTTCGCCTCCGAATCGGTCATTTTAATTAATACCGGTGCACTATCAGCTACTTTCCGAAAACGTTTTTCACTTTCTTCAACCTTATTTAGAGCATCTTTTATCAGAAATTCAGATTTTTTCTGTTCAGTAATATCAGAGCTCGTGGTCGCCAGACTAATCACTTTGTTTGTTTTTTCATCACGGATTGCCATACCATTCCATCTTATCCATATGGGTTCTCCGGTTTTTTCGTTTAATAAGCGAAATTCAGCCGAAATATAATCCTGCTCAAGTAATTTAGAGGTGAGAGCCAACGCTTTTGGCAGGTCTTCGGGATAAATACTATCCTCGACCTTACGATCTTTGATACTTGTCCACCCTAACATTTTCATTCCTGCCGGATTAATATATTTTATGGTGGAATCTAACCCTGACAATCCAATAAGCTCGGTACTCTTCTCAACAATGGTACTAAGCATCTGATATTCTTTCTCGATCTTGGATTTTTCTGTAACATCCATGATGATACCATTGAATCTGTAAGGCTCCTTCTTATCGTCAAAACGAACTTTACCTATTGCGCGCACGATTCTCTCAGGGTTTAATTCATTAGGGACCAATCGATAAGTTATATCATAAACTCCTCCACTATTATAATCCATGGCACGATTAACCGCTGCCTCAATTCTGTCGTGGTCTGCCTCGGCTATAGCTTTAAAGCTATCTTCTTGTATATTTCTTGAATTTTCTAGGTTGAACCATTTTCTTAATCGATCATTACCTCTCAGGGTATTGGTCTTCGGATTGTAATCCCAGGTAGCCAAATTAGCCGATTCTACTGCAAAATGAAGTTGATTTTTACTGTCTTCCAGGTCACTGACCATATGGACTTTCTGCGTGGTTTCAATACAAGTCACCCATACTCCGGCGATCTTATCCGATTCGTCATAAATCGGACTATAACTGTAGGTCCAATAGATACTTTCTACTGTTCCGTTTCTATAAAAAGGTATATGCTGGTCTTCGCTCCAGGTGGATTCTCCTCCTTCGAGCACCTGATCTATTAAAGGTTTAATAATATCCCAGATTTCTGCCCAGGCTACTTCTCCGCGGGCACCTAACATTTCAGGGTGTTTCCCTTCTTTCCCAAGACTGGGTCGAAAGGCATCATTATAAAAACAAGTTAAATCGGGTCCCCAAAAAAGAAATTTTGGGAATTTTGAGTGAACAAGAATACTTAAGGCCGACTTTAAGCTTTGAGGCCAATTATCAACAGGTCCTAACGGGGTTTCACTCCAGTCTTTTGAGCTAATCAATCGACCCATTTCTCCACCACGAGCCAGAAAGGGGAGATCCTTCAACGTAGCTTTATCATTTTTGACGGTTTTACCCATTAGTGGTGGTTATCAATACTATTTAAAGATAACAATAAAATGGATATGTCCATTAATTTAAATTGGGTGACAAAGTTTACGCACTAAAATTTGGATTTTCTAAATCTTTTTGCCTTTCAACTCCATAGAGAATTTTACTTTCAGAATTTCAGGACAGTCTTTTCCCACGCTTTTGAATGGTGAAAATATTTTAGATGCATTTATCAATTTAGAATCCCATAGGTGGCAAAGCAATGCCTGTAGGTAGAAATAGCATATTTACTGTAATATCATTTTGTGCTTTTGCAATAAATCCTTTTCTGTAGATCATGACGTTTAACCACATGTCAATTTCGGTATCGACATATCCCGTTCCATCATATTTTTGCCAGGTCGAATTATTTACAAATGCTTTTAAGAACCATGTACCTGTTGCCGGATTAGGATAAGCGTAAATCTGATATCCCTCAATGTTACTGGTAGAAACCGAACTACTGGGCATAATACTTCCCGTACGGCCTGCGCCTGCTATTCCACAAGAATATCCTTGAATACTAACAAGATATTTAGATGTCGAGATTTTGGTGTCATAATCCAACAACCCGCTAGCCGACAAATTTGTAAAGGCAAATTCGACATAATTTATCGGTCCGTATTTACTCAGGTTTATATCATAACGTGATAACTCATTGGAGGTAGTGCGCACCAAGAATTTGGAACCTCTAATCACGGTATTTTCTCCCGGATCTTCAAGATAAAACCCACCGTCAACCAATACTTGGCCATTAACATCTAAGGTAGCGGATGGAGTTGGATTGTTTATTCCAATTTGCGACCAAATTGGATTAATTGAAAAAATTATAGAGAGTAATAAGATTATGTGCTTCATGATAATAAGTTTATTCAAAGATTGGAGTCGAAGATGCTATGCCCGTGTTGGACCCTGCTAAATTCGTTGTTATCGTAGTTAATTCTCGAAAATAGGATTTGTCGTAAACTATTAGAGTGATATAGTACTCCAGCGAATCTGTAAGATCTAGATCGAGTTCTTTGTTGCTAATTTCTAAATGCCAGGTACCACCGCTCTTAAAAGTTCTAACCACAAAATGACCGATAGAAAAATTATCGCCCCCGGGAACCTTTTTAATTGCATCACCTACGTGTCTGAAATTGGCTACACCAACAACATATTTGGTCGCATCATATAGCAGATTAACATCGTTCAAATTATCTCGATGTACATTGGTAAAATGGTAATTCACTGTATTAACGGGAGCCACGTTTAAACTGTTGGGATCTAGTACGGTAATTCTTCCTACGGGAGTTGAATTTGTTATTCTTGTAACAAGCTTGAAATCCTCTTCCAGTGGTGATACAACGTTGAGGTTGCTTGTCACAAAGCCGTCTTGAACCAGCGCATCACCTGCGATATGTAAGGTGGTTGAAGGTTTGGTTGTACCAATACCAACTTGCGCAAGTAAAAAGCCACTGTATAAAAATATTGTAAGCGAGTAAATTATTTTCATATTAATTTGTTTAGTCAATAATAGGAGAAGCTGCGGCACTAGTAGTTGTACCGGCCATTGGAATATTCACTGTCCCGTATTGTTTGGAGACATCATTTGAGAAGATTAGGGTGCTAATAGTCCAAACGCCAATAGCATTAACATCAATATTAGCGGCTTGGGGATAATCGGCTACTAAATGCCAAGTACCATTCTTGATAAAGGCTGAGGCAAAAGGTAAGCTAGAGTTATCGGAAGCCCCGGGCGTAGTTGTCAGGTCAAGTTCCAAATTAAAACTAGCAGAAGTCACTATTACCACATATTCCGCGGCATTGATTTGTGTATCAAAGTCCTTTATCCAATCCAGATTAGGTTCTTCAATTATATATTCCTGAATATATGCTAATGCAACACCAGTTGGATTACTAACATTTAAAGATTTTATTGAATTATCTCCTTCTTGAACCAGAAATGTAGGAGAATCTTCATCTAATAAAGTATTGTAACTTAGAATTTCCAAGTCGTTTGAAATGTTCATATCTCCTGCGACTTCCAGGGTTGTTCTTGGATTAGTTGTATTTATACCTACCTGAGAGAATACTGAGGCACTAACTATTAGCAGAAAAATTAATGGAATCAAAGCAGGGGCTTGATAATGTTTCATAAGTTCTAAATTTGGGCTATACAAATATAAAACAATATTGATAAGTAGTTGTTAAATAGTATTTTACAGAGTGTATTACATCGATTATATTTGACCGTATATCGAATAATAAATAAAAATTATATTTTATTGTAAGAATTAGACCGCTATAATTGTAAGAATTGTGTTTAAATAATGTAATCAAAATGGGATCGATTTTTAATTAAATTAGAAAATACAGATAGATGAAATTCGCTGAATGTCTTAAGACATAAGATATACTATTATCGGGTTCAAAGAACGCTACAGGAAGATACCAATCTGCTTGCTATTTCAACCATTTCATTTTAGTTGTTCCAATTCTGAACTTAACTTTTTATTGCCTAAATTTATTGTCAATTTTAAAATGACCTTTTCCCCTAATGAACCAGTCCATTGTTGAACTAATAATTGCTGAAATTGGAGCTTCAAAAGTGCTAACAGACGAGGCAGTGCACTCCAGATTCTATCATATTTATGAAACAGATCTACCTTTAAAGGCCAAGGCGGTTGTTTTACCGACCTCCACCGAGGATGTTTCTAAAATTTTAAAAATTTGTAATAATTTAGGGCAACCGGTTGTTGTTCATGGCGGACTCACGAATTTAGTTGGAAGTACTGAAACCAGCGGCAATGAAATTGTGATATCCATGGAGAAGATGAATATTATCGAAGAAATTGACACACAATCCCGAACTATGACCGTTCAGGCTGGAGTGATCCTAGAAGAGGTGCAAAATGCTGCCAAAGATAAAAACCTTCTGTTTCCTTTAAACTATGGTGCCAAAGGTTCGGCACAAATTGGAGGTTCTATTTCTACCAACGCCGGTGGTTTAAGAGTTTTACGCTACGGAATGACCCGTAACCTTATACTCGGTTTGGAAACTGTTTTAGCAGATGGTACTATTATCTCTTCATTAAAAAAAATCATCAAAGATAACTCGGCATACGATATAAAACATCTTTTTATAGGTTCTGAAGGAACTTTAGGTGTAATCACAAAAGCCGTTCTTAAATTGGTGGAAAGACCACTAAGTCGCACCAGTGCTTTTGTAGGAATCAATGAATATCAGAACGTGGTAGCTTTTCTCAAATTTATGGATGGCAGTCTGGCAGGAACGCTCAGCGGATTCGAACTTATTTGGAAAGATACTTACCTGGCACAAACGAGTCCGAGTGAAATTACACCACCTCTCCCGGCAAATTTCAATTATTATGTGCTTTTGGAAAGTCTGGGGAGCGATCCGGAAAAAGATCAGGAACGCTTACTTCAGTTATTGGAAGAAGCACTGGACAAGAAACTGATACTTGATGCAGTACCTGCGTATTCCGGCTCCGATCTGGATTGGTTTTGGAGGATTCGGGAGGATGTAGATATTATGATCTCACAATGTAACAATGCCCAACATTTTGATATAAGTATCCCAATTCCCAACATTGGCTCATATGCCAATGAGGTTACAACAATGTTGAAAAAGATTCCGCAGTTAGAGAAATGTTTCATCTTCGGACACGTAGCCGACGGGAATATTCATTTAATTCTCGGTAAGAGCGAACAAAGTCCAGAGCTGATCCATCAAATAAACAAGGTGGTTTATGAACCACTTAGGGATCTTGGAGGTTCTGTTTCTGCTGAACATGGTATAGGTTTACATAAAAAGAGATATTTACCTATCGCCCGAAATCCCGAAGAGATTCAGCTAATGAAAACCTTAAAGAAAACATTGGATCCAAAAAACATATTAAATCGCGGAAAGGTTTTAGACGTTTAATTTCATACTCACTTTTACAATATATTAATGATCTCAGATATAATAAAATCCAGAAGAGCTGTTTTTCCTGCTCAATATAATAACGAAACAATTTCCGAAGAAGAAATAAAAACAATTCTTGAAGCTGCAAACTGGGCACCAACACACAGGCGTACTGAGCCATGGCGGTTCAAAGTTTTTCGGGATGATTCGAAAGCCGGATTGGCAAAAGTTCTCGCTGAAACTTATAAAGATAAATCGCAAGATTTTTCAGAATTTAAATATAAAAAATATCAAAGTAATCCTTTAAAGGCAGCATGTATCATCGCTATTTGCATGCAACGTGACCCTAAAAAAACAATTCCGGAGTGGGAAGAGGTTGCGGCTACGGCCATGGCAGTCCAAAATATGTGGCTAATGGCGCATGAGATGAAAATTGGTGCTTACTGGGGATCACCGTCAATTGTGAAATACATGAAGGATTTTTTAGATTTAAAAGAAGGAGAGCGTTGTCTTGGATTCCTGTATATGGGTAAATATGATGGGGAGCTTCCCGAAGGAATACGAGCAACCCCAATAGAAGAAAAAACTGTTTGGTTTTAGAACAAAATCTCCCAGTTCACAACTACTTTGTAAATAAATAGTCCCAGGTAAACTACAGTCGCCATAAACTTAAGAAAGGTTGAAGTAATAAAACCGATGAACGAGCCAAAAGCCGCCTTTAGAGCCTGAGGTCCTTTGGTTTTATTAAATGCTAACTCACCAATAAAAGCTCCAAGAAAAGGACCGATAATTATTCCGAGGGGTATTGGTGCAAGTATACCAATAAATAGCCCTATGATCGCGCCCCATGCTCCGGCTTTACTACCCCCGAATTTTTTAGTGCCAATCGCTGGAATTATATAATCTAGAATATATATTCCAATGGCTACAATACCGGTAATTATAATAAGAGGCCATTCGAAAGTGAGAGAGGGCGCTAAAAAAAGCACGATCAATCCCAGCCAACTAATAGGTGTACCAGGAATTACAGGTAAAATGCTACCAATTATTCCCAGAATCATTAAAAGTAAACCTATAACTACTAAAACAATGTCCATACAGCAACCATAAGTCGGTAAAAATATAGTAATGTTACAATTTTATAACTAAAACATTAGTTTAAACTAAATATTTAGTTATATTTATAGCCTAATTAAACAGTTGCCCGACTTTCCGGGTGTTATATATGAAACTATTAACAAAAGCAGAAGAGGATATTATGCAGATCCTGTGGAAATTGGGTGAGGCCAATGTAGCTGCCATCATAGACGAACTTCCAAAGCCGAAACCTGCATACAATACGGTGTCTACCATAGTACGTATTCTGGAAAGTAAAGATTTTGTGGATTACCGGAAAGAGGGTCGGGGACATATTTATTTTCCTAAACTTCAAAAGACCGAATACAGTAATCAATCGCTAAATAAGCTGGTTGATGGTTACTTTCAGGGTTCATTTAAAAGTATGGTTTCATTTTTTATGAAGAAAAATGATATTAGCATCGGTGAGATGGAATCAATTATGCAGGAACTTAATAAGGAGGAAAAATGATACATTATATTTTGCAAATCATAGCATTTCAGCTCCTCTTCTTAGTGGTGTATGACCTGTTTCTAAAAAATGAAACTTTCTTTACATGGAATCGGATATACTTGCTGGCTACTCCGCTGCTAAGTTTTATTTTGCCGCTGGTGAAAATAGATCTTATTCGACAAAATATCCCGGAACAATTTATGGTTCAGTTGCCGGCAGTAATTGTGGGAGGAAATAAAACCTCTGTCCTTGCTTCGGAAAGCCTCGAATCTGTATTTGTTACTTCATCATCATTATTAAATGTTTATGAAATAGTTCAATGGGTTTGGCTCCTCGGAATATTTGTTTGCCTGTTCATATTTGCCAATAAACTCTACCGAATTACCAAACTGAAGCAACTTGGCTCAGGAGCGAACATAGACAACCTATCGGTTATCATCCTGCCCGAAACCGATGTAGCTTTTTCTTTTTTCAACACGATATATCTTGGCGCAAAACTTTCGGAAGCTCAAAGATCTAAAATCCTTCTGCACGAAAAAATACACATACAGCAGCGACACTCTTTAGATCTATTGTTCTTTGAACTGCTGCGCATCATTTTATGGTTCAATCCACTGATTTACGTTTTTCAAAATAAAATGATGTTACTGCAAGAATTTACTGCCGATGCCGAAGTAGCTTCCCGGCAGGGAAAGAACTCCTATTACGAAGATATGTTGTCTACTATATTTAATACCGAATCTATTTCATTCATCAATACATTTTTCAATCATTCATTAATCAAAAAACGAATTCTTATGTTACAAAAAGCAAAATCTAAGAAAATTTTTCAGTTAAAGTATCTTCTGCTAATCCCGGTCGTGTGCGCGATGTTAATTTATACTTCATGTTCTGAAGAAAAAACTGACGTGAACGCCAATTTGGTTTCAGAAACGGATACCGAGGTTATGGATAAAATCAATGAATTGGCTGAAGCCATCATGAAAAAGGGCAATCTTTCCGACGAGGAGGTTAGAGCCCTCGAATTCTTAGCCACGGAGGCTAAACCGGGAGATAAAATTTATACCTCGGTGCAGGAATATCTCGACGATCCGATTACCACAGATCTGTCCTTCGCCAATATTGAGCAGCCCCCTATTTTTCCCGGTTGTGAAGGCCTTTCGGGAAAAGAAGCTAAAAAATGTTTTACTCAAAAAATAAGTGCTTTTATTGGAGAGAATTTTAAAATTGAAAACCTTAACGACACCGATATTTCAGGGAAACAGAAAATTATGACAACCTTCGTGATTGATAAGGAGGGTTCAGTGATTGTTAAAGATATCCAGGCCAATCATCCCGATTTAGAGGCGGAAGCACTTCATACCTTGGGACAGTTGCCAAAAATGATTCCCGGGGAGCACAAGGGTAAAAAAGTGGCAGTAAAATATGCACTTCCTATTGTTTTTATCGTAAATGAATAAGTTTCTTATTATTCTAATACTGTTATTATTTCACCAAGCCGAAGGACAAAACTCTTCGGCTTTGGCTATAGGGGATAGCTTGTATAATTTAGGAGACTACACGAAAGCTATTCTTTCTTACAAAATTGCATCAGAGAGTGAGGCACAGTTGTTTAAACTGGCAAAAAGCTATGAAGCGCTGGGTTATTTTTCTGAAGCTCAGAAATGTTATACTCTATTGAATGAAAAGTTCCCGAAGGCGGTAGAAGCTACCTATAACTATGGAAAACTTCTTACTTTAATGGGAAAGGATAATGAAGCGGTCAATATCTTCGAACAACTTTCAGATGAAAATCCGCAGAACCCAAATTTCTATTACCAATTGGGTCTGGTTCAGGAAAAATTGAATGATTCTTTGGCGCTTATTAATTTTCAAACGGCATATCAACTTGACACAAATCATTTTAATGCCTTGTATAAGATCGCAAAACGGAAAGTTGAAAAACGAAACTTTTCCGAAGCTAATATATTAATCAATAAAGCATTAAACGTACAGAGCACGAGTGAACGCTTTCTCATGCTGGATGCCTTAGTGAATTTTCACACCGAAAATTATCATGCTGCGATAATAAGCTTTAAAAAGCTTGCCGATCAAAATTACAGTTCAGTACAGTTTCACGAGGTTTTCGCAAAAAGTTATATTCAAACCAATCAATTTGAAGAGGCGATAGATCAATACACTATACTAATCAACAAATTTAACGATCAAAACGCCGGCTGGCATTTTGAAATTGGCAGATGTTTTATGGCGTTGCGGTATTTAGAAAAAGCTGAACGGCATTTAAATATTGCAATAGCACTTCAGGAAATACCTTTAGACACCGAATATGTAACACTCTCCCAACTGTACAATCGCAAGAAGGATTATAAAAATGAAATGTTTGCACTTGAAAAAGCACTGCTGGAGAATCCGCTAAATGAATTAGCTCAATATCAACTGGCAGTTGCAGCCGACAATTATTTTGAGGACAAGCAGGCTGTGCTTCGTTATTACAATATATATCTCGATAAACATGGTGAAACCGGAAGGAGGAGGGAACTCGCAAAGCACAGAGTTCGTGATATCAAGAAAGAACTACACTTCACAAAGAACTAAGTATCTTTTAAATTCGTATTTTTCGGCAAGGAATTTTTTCTGAAAATGAAATACTTAGGTTTTACACTCTTATTGCTATTTGCAGCGTCTTGCCAGTTTTTTGAAACTGAAAAGATATCGACTGATACTTTCTACGAGGAAGAGCTCAAAACCATCGATTGGAAAACTGTAGATCAATATCCTGTTTTCGATTCGTGTGAAAATCAAACTGAAAAGGAGGCACAAAAAATGTGTTTCGAGAGAGCACTTTCTGCTCATTTAATAACGACTTTCGGCAAGAGAAACATTAGTGCCAGTCGAGATCTTAACGATACGGTAAGGCTTTCTTTTACAATTTCGGAAAAGGGTAAATTAGCGATTACACAAATTAAGATGGATAGTGTAATTGGAAAGGAATTTCCTCTTTTAGAAGAATGGATTAGAGAAGGTGTCGATACTTTATACCCTGTAGCACCTGCTTATAAGCGAGGAATACCCGTACGTACTGAATTTACATTACCGATTATTTTTAAAACGGAAACACTATAAACCGATCTTATAACCTAAGGTAAAATCTACAGGGAATTCACTTTCACTTTCTAAACCCAGGGCGACAAAATCATTATAGCTGAAGGTTAAATGTCCCCCAAAAAGGGCAAAGTCGGCACCAATTCCAAAGGCCACGGGAGCTTGTAACTCACCTCCGGAACCGGAGACAGTCGCAGGTTGTCCTGTATCACTCGTGTAATCAACATTGCGTTTAATATAATTATAGGAGACAAATTTTGCATTAATAAAGGCATCAAATGTTTTGGTGGTAACAAACTTGAAGCGATAATTTAGCGATAATTGGGTCGCGTTAAAATCGTACTCCGAGTTTCCAAGGGTCTGTTTGAGTCTGAAAACAACAGCATGTCGTCTAAGTCGGTCATTGTCAAAAAACTCCAGTTCCGCCCCAATAACTGGTAACAAGGTATTGTTAGGATTTATATTGAAAATTGTATTTGTAATTCCGGCAAAGATTCCCAATCGGGTTTCCAGATTTACTTTCTTACTTTCATAAACATAATTAGGGTCAACTCGTTTATTATATTTAACCACGAAGTCTCTTAAACTGGATAAAGTAAGTTTTACATCGTAAACATTCATTGTCACACCGCTGGTTTGCTCGGTCAAGACTCCTTTGAATTCTTCCTGATATCCCTCCTCCGACCTGGTGTTTTTAAGCTCAACTATGCTCTCGTCTTTTTTACTGAAGTAGCGGTACTCACCATCAATAGAATTCCATAGTAAGGTAAGAGGACCTTGCACTTCTGTGATCAGAGTGTATTGTTCACCGTCGATAGTATAATTTTCTTGAGCGTTTACGGTAGTGACAACAAATAGAAATATCACCAATAGAAATGAAAGTAGGGTCTTCATAGGGCATGATTTACTGCTAAAGGTAAAAAATTAATTTGAGTTATGGATTTTTCTTAAATTCTCTGCCTTTCCATTCGTATGTACCGAAAATACTTCCAAAAACCACAATTACCGAAATTAGTGGATATAATACCGAACTTACCAAAAAGGAAAAAATTTTAAGTTTTTTCTGAAAAAATTTCGCTGAGGTTGAAATTACTATAAAATCAATTCCAAGTTTAAGAATGATAAAGGATATATAAAGTGAAATATCTTCTCTTTCAAACACTACCCAAAGTACTCCAAGAAGTAAGAGAATATTGGTTAAGAAGATAAGGATACCTAATACCTTGGCACTCAATTTTTTTTGCTTGGTTGTTTTAGATGCCCATCTAATGCGCTGCTTAAAAATTGCATTCCATGATTGTACCGGATATGTAGTAACTATGGCATCCCGGGATTTGAGGTATTCCATTTTATCGGGATAGCTGTGTTCTATCTTATCCATTATAAAAATATCGTCACCACTTGCAATATGGTTGTTATCGGCAAAACCGTCCAGAGCGTTAAACGCCTCTTTCTTGTATGCCAGATTCGCACCATTACATAAAAACGGATTTTTTAGGCCAAACCCTCCCATAGTTGCCATCTGTAAGCTAAACCCGTCCATTTGTTGAAATTCCTGAACCAGACTTCCATCAGATTCGAAGCATACCGGGCCTGCAACAAGTTGTGGTTTCTTTTTATCAATTATAGTGTCATAGGCCCTGAGCCAATTAGCCGGGAGTACGCAATCTGCATCGGTAGTGACAATCCAATCGAATTTTGAAATTTTTATTGCCGTGGTAATAGCGTCTTTTTTAGGCGAAGCCGAAAATCGATTGTTTTCAACGATGTCGAAGTAAATAGAATGTCCTTTGAGAGTTTTCGAGATTAAATCAACCGAATCGTCTTCAGAAGCATCATCAATGAAGATAATCTCATACAAATTTGATGGATAATTTAGCTGTAATATTGATTCTAGTAGTTTGGGAAGCTTTTTTGCTTCGTTTCTAAAAGGAATTATTATACTGAACTTTGTGGTGGAAGTTTCTTTTTCGGTAGGAAATGATAATATTTTAAAGCTTCCCAGAAGAAGAAAAACCATTAATGCAAAATAAACGATACCAACAATTAAGAACACTAACATTGATCCTTAGATTTATGGGAGATAATATAAAAACTTCCCAGAATTGCTGGGAGTAAAAAGTTTAGGAGCCACATTGCCAGTACTGTGAAAAGCACAATTATTTCCGGGATGTCAATCAGAGAAAATAACCATACAGCCACCCCACCACGAATAACTACATCAAATATGAAGACCGTAGGTATTACAGAAACAAGCAAATACATACTGGCAATTATAAATATAACACTTTCAAACGTGATATCAGCCCCAAAAAACAATAAGAGTTGGTAAAAAAGGAAACTAAAAATAACATAACGCAATACAGAAAAAAGTATTACTTGAATTTTAATACTGACTGCAAGATTATGGATATATTGAAATACTTTAGCGATCGATAATCCTTTCAGTATTAATTCTTTTTCTTTAAACCTATATCCTAAAATTACCAGCGTAATGAGAACAAGAGCGAGTATTGTCAATTTTAAAGGTGAAATGGAAATAGAGTTGTTTAAAATAAGGTAGACTATCCCTACGATTCCGAAAACAGCTGTGACACTCATCTGTGCCAGGTTTGAGAAGAAATTCAGCAATAATATTTGTTTCCTTTTTGATGGTTCAAAGAAATAGGCTTTTGCTCCGTACTCACCAATTCTGTTCGGTGTCGCAAGAGAAACGGTTAGAGCCGACAGACTCTGCTTTATTGCAGTATTAATGGATATGGGGCTTACCACAGATGTAACAGCTCGCCATTTTAAAATTTCAAAAGTCCAATTAGCGATAGTTAATCCAATAAAGAATATCAGGTTACCTATTGCGGGTCTGCCTTTCCTTTGCACCGTTTCTATCAAAGTAGCCAAATCTACACCATCTCTTGAGCTCAACTTTATATAGATGTATACAAATGTGACGGTAAGAATGAAAACTTTTAGGGCGGGGAGCAGATATTGTTTAGATTTGTGGGGAAGTGTGACCATTAAAGCTAATGTACTACTTTTTTAAACTTTTCACTTACTCGTTTTAGTAGCTCAATGAATTCAGAAAAAATTATATTAGGCATCGACCCGGGAACGACAATAATGGGCTTCGGACTCATAAAAGTATTGGGAAAAAAGATGCAATTTTTACAACTTAACGAGCTGCAGCTATCTAAATATGACGATCATTACGTAAGGTTAAAGCATATTTTTGAGCGCACCATTGAATTAATAGACACCTTTCATCCCGATGAGATAGCAATTGAAGCCCCTTTCTTCGGAAAGAACGTTCAATCCATGCTAAAGTTAGGGAGGGCACAAGGAGTCGCTATGGCAGCCGGACTTTCAAGACAGATACCCATTACAGAATACTCTCCAAAAAAAATTAAAATGGCGATTACCGGAAATGGTAATGCCAGTAAACAACAGGTTGCTAAAATGCTACAAAGTCTTTTAGAGCTTAAAGAACTTCCCAAAAATCTGGATAGTACCGATGGTCTTGCTGCTGCCGTTTGCCATTTCTATAATAGTAGCAAAGTTACCTCGGGAAAGAATTATACCGGTTGGGCTGCCTTTGTGAAACAAAATGAAGGCCGAGTTAAAGGTTAAGTTTTAAAACCATATTAGTAGTGTCAGGAATTTACATTCATATCCCGTTTTGCAAACAAGCATGTCATTATTGCGATTTTCATTTTTCTACTTCAATGAAGAAAAAAGATGAATTGATTGCTGCAATTTGTTCAGAAATGATCCTACGGAAAGAGGAGCTCAAAGGTGATATAAACACTATTTATTTTGGTGGGGGAACACCAAGTTTACTTACTTCTGAAGAAATCAATCAAATCTTTGAAACCATTTTTAAGACCTTTAATGTTTCTGAAAATGCAGAAATTACCCTTGAAGCCAATCCAGATGACCTTACTGAAGCTGTATTACAAGAGTTGTCTCAAAGTAAAATCAACAGATTGAGTATTGGAGTACAGTCGTTTTTCGAAGAAGATCTTAAACTTATGAATCGTGCGCACAATGCTGCTGAAGCAATAACCAGTATTGAAGATGCCAAAAAGTATTTTGATAATTTCAGTATCGATCTTATCTATGGTATTCCGGAAATGAGCAACGAGCGCTGGCAGAAAAATCTAAAAAAAGCATTTAGCTTAGGTGTTCCACATCTGTCATGTTATGCACTTACTGTAGAGCCAAAAACAGCATTGGAAGCTTTTATAAAAAAAGGAATTGTCCCGCCGGTTAATGATGCGATGGCCGAAAGACATTATTCGACCTTACTTGAAATGACTGAGGAACAGGGATTCGAAAACTACGAGTTTTCAAATTTTGGAAAAGAAGGCTATCACTCTCAAAACAATACTGCATATTGGCAGGGAAAGCCATATTTAGGAATCGGTCCGTCTGCTCATAGTTACGACGGTGAGCGCAGAAGTTGGAATATTTCAAACAATAGTAAATATATAAAGGCTATAGAAACCGGTACTCTTCCTATAGAACGGGAGTTACTTTCTGAAAAGGATAAGTACAACGAATATATCATGACTGGATTGCGAACTAAGTGGGGTGTTTCGTTTCATACTATAGAAGAACGTTTCGGAATAAAATACAGTGAATATGCCCTGGAACAAGCCAAATCAGATTTGGAAGAAGGATTATTATATATAGAGAAGAATAGATTGTTTGTTACTAGAAAAGGCAAATTTTTAAGTGATGGTATTGCCTCAAGATTATTCTTAGTAAATTTAAATATCTAAAATTTTACATTTGAAAGCGACCTTTAAGATTAAAGAGAAACTCCTAACTGTTGATTTGTCGAAGCCTCTCGACATATCTATACCCTTAAGGGCATCTACAAAGAATCCATTAGCCTGGTATTTGGACGCGCCAAAAATTGAACCGGTAAAGCTTGATAACTGGGTAGGAAAGGTAAGTGAGGGTGCTTCAGTTAATTTTAATAATGTGTTTTTTAATCCGCATGCCCATGGAACCCATACCGAATGCGTAGGTCATATTTCAAAAGAGTTCTATTCAGTAAATGACGTTTTAAAAGAATTTTTCTTCATGGCCGAAGTGATTACTGCAATACCAGAAACTTTAGGTGAAGATGAGGTAATATCCGGTACTCAAATAAAATCTTTGCTCAACGGTAAACGCGCGCAGGCTTTAGTTATTAGAACACTTCCAAACGCGCCTTCGAAACGATCTAAAAAGTATTCACATACCAACTGGCCTTATATCACTGAACACGCCGCTAAATTTATACATGACCTTGGCGTAAAACATCTATTGATTGATCTCCCCTCAGTAGATAAGGAAAAAGATGAAGGAGCTCTATTAGCACATAAAGCCTTTTGGAATTATCCCAAACAACCTCGCTTCGATGCGACAATTACAGAATTTATTTATGTCCCAAACAAAATTAAGGATGGATCTTATTTACTGAATTTACAAATAGCACCATTTTCAAATGATGCGTCTCCAAGTAAACCAGTTTTGTATAAATTTATTTAAAACGAGGCGAACCATCATGCAACCTTTTATTCTTCGCCTTTTTTTGTTCAGCTTTATTTTCTTCGGAACGATGCACGCAGCAGTTTGGCTTTATGAGAGTCCGCAGCGGCTCGCCATCAAAAATGGGACTCATGATAAGTTCAATAAATGGAATGAGATTCGGGATACAGACCAGTCTTTTAATACAATCATTTTGGGATCTAGTCGCGGAGATAGTGCGTATAATCCGGAAATTATTGACAGTTTAGCCAATACTACCACTTATAATATGAGTACGGGCTCACAACATATTATTGAGACCTATTACATACTGCAGGAAGTATTGAAATTTCAAAAACCGGCAGTGGTTATCTATGAAACATTTTTACCTTCCTTCAGAAATAACGAAGACTATTATCATATAATTGCGAATGCAAATTTAATGTCTTCACAGGGTAAATATGATATGCTTTTAAATGGATACGGAAGTAAAGGTGTTATTAATTTAGCGCTTCCTGTCTTGAAGTACAAAACCTATGTTAAAAATGACCTTCGCAAATGGATTAATGAAGAGCATATAAATGATTCAAGTAGTACCTATCGAATTAAGGGATATTACTATAATGATCAGGTCGTGGATGAAAGCGCAATAGCGATGTTTAGGCCTATTTATGATTTTCAGAATACTGATGTAAATAAGGAATTTATTGAGCGCTACACAGAACAACTAATCGAACTCTGTAATGAGAACAATATTAAACTAATTTGTGTTCGTGCACCTTACCCGCCTTCACGCTTCAAAAAGTCTAATTTCGATGAAGTTCATCACTATTTTAGCGAATTCTATAAGGGTAAAAACATACCATTTTATGATTTTAATTACCTTTCAGAGGATATCATTAAAGATTCAGATTTTTCAGATTACAATCATTTAAATTATATGGGGGCACGAAAGGTTTCCATAAAGTTAGCTGAAATCATAAAGGCTCAGTTTTTGTAGGAAAGTTAAATTAATTCATTTAAAATGCACACAACAATAAAAATCGAAGAGTTTGCTGAATTTACCTTAGGCATATTCTTGTTTTCTCAGCTAAGTTATGATTGGTGGTTATTCCCATTATTATTATTACTGCCCGATATTGGAATGCTAGGGTATCTGGTGAATACAAAGGTAGGCGCCATAGTCTATAATCTTTTTCATAACAAAGCAATTGGCATAGTATTCATTATTTTAGGCATGCTCTTCTGGGGTGAATTGTATACCTTAGTAGGTGTTATCTTATTTTCGCATTCGGCTATGGATCGAATGTTTGGCTACGGTCTCAAATACGCTGATAGTTTTAAGAATACACATTTAGGTAAGATTGGAAAATAATACGATGGAACTACTTTTTATAGGATTGGCTTTTGGGGCCATTATTGCATATTTTATTTTTGTACGGTTCAGCAGAACTCGCAAAAAAGAGAAGACCAGTACACAGTCTGTGATTTTGATGGAGAAAATTCGCAGTGTCTGTAAATTTATAACTGTGGAAGGAGATTTCTCAGAAATATACCATTACGAGAATGTAAAGGATAAGTGGTTTAATTTGATTCTCGGAAAGAAGAAAGCGCTAATTCTTATTGAAGCTAAGGCGCATATTGGTTTTGATCTCACAAAAATTAAGATGCAGGCCGATAACAAAACCAGAACTATTACCCTTACTAATTTTCCTCAACCGCAAATGCTAACCATTGAAACCGATTTTAAGTATTACGATAAAACTGAAGGTTGGGCAAACCCTTTTACTGCTACAGATCTTACCGAGATAAATAAAGAAGCAAAGCAACATATTGTAGATAAAATCCCAAGTAGCGGGTTATTGGAAGAAGCATCGAAACAGGCTTTAGAAACGATTCATCTAATGGAAAAATTGGTTGAAACTATCAATTGGAAATTAGATTATTCAAATCTTAAGGTAGAAGAGACAACAAGGGAGGCCATTTCAGAAAAGCTATGAAAGCAAATCAATTTAATTTTTATAAAAACTCTAAAATTCTGCGCTCTGCGGCAGTATTAAAACTATCGCTGTTTCTCATATTGCTTTTTTTAATGCACCATTCCACTTTCGCGCAAGATTATGAACGGGTTGATGCTACCATTCTTTTATATCCTGAATCCTTTGATAGTCCTGAACAACTTTCAAAATTTATAGGCAGAGATTTTAAAACTGAAGAAGATAAAGTACGAGGTATCTACAGCTGGATCATACAAAATATAGCATACGAACCTGATGAATTTAAACAGTTTAATTATAATTTTAAAGACTATAGAGAGCGGAATGAAAAAGAAGAAAAAACCAGAGAGAAGATTATAAAACGAACCCTTCAGAAAGGAATCGCAGTTTGCGAAGGTTATGCTATGTTGTTTGAAAAACTTTGTGAATTACAGGGAATTTCCAATTATCTGGTTCGCGGGGATATTAAAACAAACTTCAACGATATTGGAAGACCTTTTAAGAGGTCGCATATGTGGAATGTAGCTGTTATTGATGGTAAGCCATACCTCTTCGATCCAACATGGGGTGCCGGGAGATATAATGGGAAATTCATCAAAGACCCTTCCTATTTTTATTATAAGACAGAACCGGAACTTTTCTTAAAAACCCATTATCCAAGTATGTACGAAGATGCTTTTGTGGATATGATATTAAC
Source organism: uncultured Ulvibacter sp. (assembly GCA_965367015.1). Taxonomy (GTDB): domain Bacteria; phylum Bacteroidota; class Bacteroidia; order Flavobacteriales; family Flavobacteriaceae; genus CAXBES01. The sequence continues at coordinate 17,207 of CBDUGY010000013.1, read as the reverse complement.
TAAAGAGGTTTTTTCTGCGATGCCATTGATAATTCTGAAAGATCTTAAATTCAATCATATAGAGAGACCTTTGGAGGGTATTATACGAGCTGAAGATTATTTTGATGCGATCATGTTTTCGATCTCAGATTTTAACCCAAAGGAAATCACTTATTCTTACGGCGCTGAAAAACTTTCCGTGGAAAAGAAGGAGGTTGTTGATGGAAAATTACAGTTCCAGATCCCACTGCAATCGGGTGCTGAAACCTTGTTGGTCTATTTCGATGAACAACCGGCATTGGGTTTTAAAATTCAATAATTATGAATATTGAAGAATACAGAGCTTACTGTCTTACAAAGAAGGGCGCCACCGAATCGTTTCCATTCGATGAAAATACACTTGTTTTTAAAGTAAAGGGAAAAATGTTTTCACTTACCGGATTAGAGAGAATACCCGCAGAAATAAATCTAAAATGTGATCCCGAAAGGTCTTTAGCTTTGAGGGAAGACTACGACGGTGTTATTTATTCAGGATATAACATGAGTGGTATCCATTGGAATACGCTGCAGATAGAACAACTTCCACCTAAATTGATAACGGAATTAATAGATCATTCATACGATTTAGTAGTTGCCAAGCTCACCAAAAAACTCAGGGAAGAACTTCGAAATTCATAAATTAATGAAAGAAATCGTGATCATAGGTGGAGGTGTAATTGGGCTCTGCTCTGCGTATTATCTTTCAAAGGCAGGACATCGGGTTACCGTTATCGATCAATCTACTATGGATTACGGCGCGTCCTATGTGAATGCCGGATATGTAAGTCCGAGTCATATAATCCCTCTGGCCGCACCGGGTGTAATGAAACAAGGGCTCAAATGGATGTTCAATTCCTCCAGTCCGCTGTTTATAAGACCCAGATTTGAAAAAGATTTTATTGAGTGGGCCTGGGCTTTTAATAAATCATGTACGAGCCAAAACGTACAGCGCTCCATCAATGCGATCAAAGAAATTACACTTTTAAGCAGTGATCTTTTTTCTGAAATAAAGGCGACGGAAGGCTTTTCTTTTCATCTGGAAAATAGCGGACTGCTTATGCTGTGTCAAACCGAAGCAATGTTGGAAAAAGAGTTAAAGATAGCCCGAAGAGCCGCTGAAGAGGGATTAGAAGTTAAAGTGTTAGGCCTTGCTGAATTACGGAAAATAGAACCTCAAACCGAACTTAATGTAAAGGGTGCAACGCATTATCAATGCGATTGGCACAGCACGCCTCACGAATTTATGACCGAATTGCGGCAACGGCTGGAACACAAGGGAGTCATTTTTTATAAGAATGAAAAAGTGGAAGACCTTTCGGTCGAGAATAATAGAATTGTTAGTATAAAAACTACACATCATATTTTTAAAGCCGATGAATTTGTATTAGCTGCCGGTTCATGGAGTAATCTTTTGAGTAAAAAGCTTGGAATTAAGCTGCCATTACAGGCAGGTAAAGGATACCGAATAAATTCATACGCTAATGCAAATATAACTATGCCTGCAATTCTTGCGGAAGCTAAAGTTGCCGTTACTCCAATGAACGGATTTACGCGTTTTTCCGGAACCATGGAAATAGATGGAATTAATCATGAAATCCGTCCCGAACGTGTAGAAGCAATTGCCAATGCTGTAAAGAAATATTATCCTAATAGTATAATAAGTGATAAAGAAAAAAGCGAGGCCGCATGCGGACTGCGCCCTGTTTCACCTGATGGCCGACCTTATATCGGGAAATCCGGGAAATGCTACAATTTAACCATAGCCACCGGTCATGCAATGATGGGCTGGAGTATGTCTACTGCAACCGGGAAACTGGTTGCTGAAATTATATCAAAAAAAAAGACTTCAATAAATATTGATCCTTTTCATCCTGATCGGAAATTTTAACAAGACATATCGGCTACGATCTTCCACTCACCCTTAATCTTTTTAAAAATGATCAAAAACACACCGCTGGCATCACCCACATCTCTGGTGAGGAAATATTCCCCCATTACCCAGTAAGCACCTTCATCTATTTTAGAAATGTCGTTTATCTTAAATGTTAAACTTCCGGAGTGTGCTTTGGTTGGATACCCTTTTTTATAATTGTCTAAAGTTTGCTGCCAGCCTCTTGTGAGTCCACTACTCCCGTAAAACTTTAATGAATCGCTCTTCCAGTATCCTTGCATAAAACCTTCAAGATCATTTTCCGACCATGCTTTTTCCTGAAGCTTCATGACGGAAAGAATTGCCGTTCTATCTTCGTTTTGTGTCGTAGATTGAGCCTTACATCCAATAGCGGTTATAAGGAGAAGCAATAATATTGTTTTTTTCATACTATTTGAGTTTGTTAATAGCTCAGCATAAAATCCTCAGCGAATACTGTTCGAAGTCTAAAGATAAGTTCTTTTGCGTTCCCTTTACTAAAAACCATAGGTGGCTTTATTTTTAATACGTTATAATCAGGACCATCCGTACTCATCAAGATTCCAAGATCTTTCATGCGATCGGCTAAATAGGAGGCGTGTTCTGCCAACGGTACTTTTTCCGAAGTGGTCAATTCAAAACCTAAGAAAAGTCCTTCTCCGCGAACATCACCAATGATCGGGAAATCCTTTTGCAGATTTTTCAGTTCGGCTTTCAGAAACTTACCAATTTTCAACGCATTTTCCTGAAGTTTTTCTTCATCAATCACCTCTAATACAGCTTTTCCAATTGCACAGGATACGGGATTTCCACCGAAGGTATTGAAAAATTCCATGCCGGTAGCAAAGGCATCGTTGACTTCTTTTGTACATGCAACGATCGCCAGCGGATGTCCATTACCGGCGGGTTTTCCCATTGTTACTATATCCGGAATTACATCGTATAATTCGAAAGCCCAAAAAGTTTTGCCCATTCTTCCGAATCCGGTTTGAACTTCGTCAGCAATACAAAGCCCTCCGGCATCTCTTACGTATTTATAGACTTGCTTAAAATAGTTTTTTGGTGGTACTATTTGACCGCCACAACTTACCATCGATTCACCAATAAAGCCTGCAATTCCTTCCTCAATTACTTTTTGATGTTCTATTATTTTTTTAGCATAATTTGCATATTCAATGCCACAATCATCTCCGCTATGGCGTCCGCGGAAAGGATCGGGTAACGGAAGTATATGAGTTGTTTCTGGTTTGCCGGAGCCGCCTTTACCTTCAAATTTATAAGAACTCACCTCCATAGCCGCATTTGTATTGCCATGATAACCAACCTCTATAGCGAGCATATCACGCTGTCTGGTGATTGTTCGTGCCATTCTGATTGCAAGCTCGTTTGCTTCACTACCCGAATTTACAAAATGCAATACAGAGATCTCCTTTGGCAGTTTTTCTAAAAGTTTTTTGCTATACTCTATGATGTTCTTATGCAAATAGCGGGTATTTGTATTTAGTATGTCCATCTGCAATTGTCCTGCCTGAACAACTTTAGGATGTTGATGTCCTACATGGTTCACATTATTCGCCGTGTCTAAATATCTCTTCCCATCGGTATCCATTAAAAGAGCTCCCTCACCTCTAACTATATGAAGCGGGGTACTGTATGATAAACTGAGTCCTTTACCCAAGTGTTCTTTTCTGAATTCTATAATATCAGCTTCAGATAGGTTTTCTTTTGAACCAATTATTTCTTCGGAAAAAATATCATTTGGATCGGGGCATATGTCTCGCCATATCTGCTTTTCTGAAGGAAATGCTACTCCGGAGAAGTTTTCGGTATTGTCCAAAAGATCCAGCGTTATCTGAAAATGAAGATGAGGTAACCACTTTCCATTCTCATGTGATTCACCAATGTACCCGATGAGTTCTCCTTGTTTTATTTTTTGTCCTCTTCTCAACAATTTTAATGTAGACATGGTGAGATGCCCATATAAAGTGTAAAAAGTAATGGAGTTAAAATTGTGTTCTATAACCAAGGTAGGGCCATAATCTTTGTCGTAATCATTATGATGTAAAATTACCACGGTTCCTTCATATGGGGAATGAATTGGCGTATTTGCTTTTACCCAAAAATCGGTTCCTAAATGCACTGTTCGATATTCTGGACCATTATTGCCTTCCTCTTTAAATGCATCTGTCGTGTAAAATGGCCGCGATTCCAGATACCCATTGGCAAGAATGTTTTCTGGGAATCGATTCTGAATCTGATTCAGTTTAAAAGCTGCCATTTCGATGTTATTAAAATTGGCACTATTTCCCAACAAGGAACTCTCAATGCTCATATCTAATGACGTAACACCTTCTATGGGAAGGGTAGGAAAGAGAGTCTTTAGTGAAATTTTATGACTTTTAACCCATTCCTTATATTGTGATAATTTTGGATGAGATGTAAAACCACAGGCGTTTCTAAAATTGTAGAGCGCAAATTTTGAGTTTATTTTCACCCATTTTTTAAGGAGATTCCATGCAGGTTTTTCACTTATAACATAATATTCGTTCGTTGGATCTTCCGCTTTGCGAACAGAGGATTTGGTAACCGATATCACGAGCCGCATTCCAACCAGATAATATAAACACTCTAGTTCCTTTTCTGAAACCGAATATTTTTTATTATAGCCAGAGATAATGTCACAAGCAGCCGCTAAGGGCCTGGGAGTGTCCATTGCGGCATAAGTTATCACAACAGCCAGATCATTGATGGTTTGCGTGTAGACTGCATCTCCAAAGTCAATAATTCCGGTTACTCGTGGAGTTTTCAGATTAGCACTTACCAGTATATTGTAATCGTTGATATCATTATGAACAATACTCTTTGGGAGGGTCGCATAGCTATCCTGAATTTCAAGAAAACTCTTCTGAAAAAATTCGATAATTGTTCTGTCTTCTTTTTCAAAACGATTTAAATGCTTTATCGTCCAGTTCGAATTTGCAATATCCCAGTCTAAGTTTCTTTTTCCGCCCTTGTGTTTAAAATTTTGGAGGGAATTTGTGATGGCACCACTCTGCATACCCAGATTTTTTCTTAAATCTGAAGTTTTAGGATTGACACGAGCCCACAAACGTCCATCTACCCAACTGAGAAGGCGAACCCATCTTTTCGTTTTCTTAATTTCTATCTCATCTTTCAGAGAACTGTCATAGGTTTGTTTAACTACAGGAAGTTCAACAAATAGTTTTTCTGATTCTAAATATTTTAGAATATCATTTTGAAAGTCGAGAGCTTCTGCAGCTTGAAAGGGTTGAGATATTTTCAGAATAAATGTATGACCGTTAGAAGTCTTCAGTTGGAAGTTTTCATCCTCATCGCCCGGAAGTTTGATCGCCTCAGTAGTAATTCCATAAACATTTTTGGCTATGGCCGACGCTTCTTCCGAAGAAATTGTTGGGGTCATAAACTTAAGATTAGACTAACAATATTAGGGAAAATTCATCATTTCACAATTCATATTCCCAATTTTGATAAAGTTTAAAACTTCGTCAATGTTAAAGAAAAAAGCTATAATACCCCTTGCTGCTTTTTATAGAAAGCATCGGCTTGTAGTTGCATTAACTCACGTGCTTTCTTACGTTTGTAATCGTACAATTCCTGTTCTTCAGCGATATCTGCATATACCCTGTTATTAATATCCCGATCTGTAGTAACTAATATTTCACGTTGACTTTTTTGTTGAGTTACCCAGGATTTTAAAGCACTTTCCTGTTCTTCCAGTTTAAGATCGTACGCTCCTTTTGGCGAAAGTAACTTGGCGATGATTGGTGATGTTTCGATTGCTAAAAACAACAGGAATATAAAGAAAGATGGAAGCCATGGAAGTTTGTCTAAAGCATTTACCCGAGCCATCAGTCCGTCGAAACCGTCTATAACCGGTTGGGTCTCCACAACCTTTGTCTGATAGTCATTGGCGATCGTTGCAATTTGAGTTTCTGCTGCTGCGATCTTAGCTTCATTTGTTTCCCTCAGTGCTTTTAAGGCTGCTAATTCGGCATCGTGTTTCTCCCGTTTCTCTTTGTATACTGGACCCTTTCCAAGTAACTCTGTTCCTGCACGTCCTTCAGCTTCGGAAATATAGATATCGTATAATGCATTCACTTCGGTTTCCTTATTGACCACATCACTTTTTAAAGCTTCAATTTCGGCTTCCAATGCTGTAATAGCGGGGGTGAATTGCAAGGCGAGCTGTTCCTTATTTTCTAAAGTAAGATCATTTTTTTCTTCTAATAAGATTTGGTTGATCTCTTTCTCGAAAATTTTTAATTCCAATGGCTTTGCAATAACGATTGCGATTATCACTGCCAAGAGAATTCTAGGCGACGCCTGTAAAAATTCATCAAAGAAATTATTGCTCTTTTTTATTGTCGAAACAATAAATCGATCTAAGTTAAATATTAGCAGTCCCCATATCAGTCCGAAGAATATTGCGGTAAACAGATTATCAAAAACGGTAAAAAGTGCATAAGACCCTGCAATTGCAGCCATCACAGCTGTAAAAAAGACAGTGGCCCCTATTCCTGCATATTTTGTTTGTTCTCCAGGTGAGCAATCTTCGAGAATGGCGGTATCGGCTCCTGAGCAGAAAATAAAAAAACGTTGTAACATGATGTGCGGATTTAGATTGATGAATTTATATAACGCTAATATTCATAGATTGTTACATAAAAAAAGCTCCAATTAATGGAGCTTTTTTCAAATTTTATAGTAGGTTGAGTTTAACAACCGTAGTCACTTCCAAGAATAACAGATGGTTTGTCATGCGGGGTGTCTATCTTTTTAATTTGAATAGACTTCTCTTTTTCTAATAATTGAAAGGCTTTTTCTTTAGATATGATTTTACCTTCGAAAAAAACATCCGCTCCGTTATTAATCATCAAATTCAACAATTCTTTTGGGTCATCAATATTTGGTTGAGGTCCATATAGTGGCATGTCTATTACGGTCATAATGAATGGCTCATTTTCTTTTTTAATCCTTATCGGCGCTTTGGTGATTTTCACCTGTGGATTGCTTGAATTCACTTTAGTAGTTTCTATATTGAGATTATTGTTTTTCTTGAGCAGCGCTATAGCTTTGTCTGAGTTTATCTTTTTGCCTTCATAATAGAAACTAGCGCCATTTTTTGCCATACTAACTAGATGATCTATAGGCGACTCGGGTGCAGGAGGCGGCGGTGGAGGGTTTGCTGGCATTGAATTTTGTCCCATATTGTCCGGAGCCGGAGGGGGGGGTGGTCTGTTAGGTTTGTTATCATTCACGCCTTCGATTATTTTTGGAGCATCGGGAGCGGAAGGTGGTGGTGGTGGAAGTTGAGGAAATGGTTCGGCGTCGGCTCGCTGTTTGGGGGACATTTTACCATAGATATACTTTAAACGCTCAATATCCTTTTTTTGAACGAACATATTATCCTTGGCCATTGTATTATACTTTTTTGCAAGCGCATTGTATTCTGCAATTTCCTTTGTAGTGGCTTGAGCTTGTGCTTTTAGAAGTTTTTCCTTGGAAGTGAAGCCGGCCGGAAAAGGTGCTGAGTTTTCTTTTTGTAGAGGCGACATTATGCGGTAAATGTTTTCTAATTCTTTTAGTTCTGTAAGTGGCATGGTCCTGTCATCTGGATTTTCCTCAAAATAGCTATTCCAATGACTAGCCATCTTTTGGTACTTCACCAACTGTTGAGGGGTTGCATGCTCAATCTTGCTAGCTTCAACAGGTTTTTCAACTATTTGCGTTGTGCTAAATCCATATATTAAGAGAGCTAACAACGGTATTATTATAAAAGTTCTAAGAACAAGAGTTCGTCTGGAGGTGTGAGTTTTCATAACTGTAAAGCGTTTTCTAATTGATGAGTAATTGATTGAATTTGCCATTTGTGGCACCAAAGCATTTGATGAGAATGCTAAAAGAATTTCTTGATAGTGAGAGGTATTTGCACCTGATCTTAACACGACCCGGTCTGCTAAAAACTCGTGATTGAGTTTAATTGATCTTTTTAACAGATAGATTATAGGATTGAACCAAAATACAATTTGTAATAGTTCAATAAACATAATGTCCAAACTGTGTTTTTGAGCCGCGTGCGCATGTTCGTGGATAAGAACTTCGGATGGAATTTCATTCGCTTCAAATTTTCGTTTGTTGAGAAAAATATAACTAAAAAAAGTATGAGGTGTTACTGATGTATTTAGCAATACATGGAAGAATCCCGCCGACTCGTATAGCGGGTTCGTTCGGATTTTCCTGATAAGATTGAATAAATTTCTAAAAAACTTAATGCTGAAAAATAAAACTCCCAAACCGTATAAGCTCCACATAAAAGCAGGTAGATAATTCGTCGCTATTTCAGCTCCTGAAGATGTTATACTTGAAAACTCCTGCGTGAACAAATTAGTGCTAACGATTTGTTGTGGTTCTATATATTGAGTGAAAGTGATAAAGGGAATTAGGAATGCTCCTATGACACTCGCGATAAGATAAATACGCTTAAAGTTGTGAAAACTTTCTCGTTCAAGGAATAGTTTATAAAAGATATAAAAGATTGCCAAACATGCCGCCGATTTAAATAGATAGATCTCCATAGCTCCTGTAATGTAATTAATTGTTTTACTTCGGTTTCTTTTGAATCTCCTGATTAATAATCGTCTTTAACTCCTCCAGTTCTTTTTTTGAAAGATCGGTCTCTTCGGTAAAGAAGGACGCGAATTGTGAAGCACTGTCGTTAAAGAAATTTTTGATCAGACTATTTACATGTTTTGAAAAATAGTCTTTCTTTTTTACCATCGGAAAATACTCCCGGGAGCGTCCATATTGAATGTAATCTACGAAATTTTTATCTTGCATCCGCTTTAGTAACGTAGCAATGGTAGTAGTTGCCGGCTTCGGGTCGTCGTACGCTTCAATTAAATCCTTCATAAAGGCCCTTTCCTTTTTCCAAAGGATTTTCATTAGTTGTTCTTCAGCTTGTGTAAGTTGCATTTGTTTCTACAATATTAGAGTTAACTCTACAAACATAGAATAAATATTTTAATTCTACAAATGTAGAGACAAAAGATTTATATTTTTTTTCATGGCAACGTCTTTATCTACGAGCAGTCTCTTGTCTTTTAGCAGGAATGGCCTATCTTTACCCGAGTTAAAATTACAAATATGAGCCTTGAAAGAAGATTAAAACAACGCAGCGATTCTAAATGTGAATTATGTGCTTCCGAAGAAAAACTACAAGTCTACGAAGTACCTAAATCCCCTAAAACTGATCTGGAAGGAAGTATTCTTGTTTGTAATAATTGCTTAGGACAGATCGAAAATCCAGATACTATAGACCCCAATCATTGGCGTTGTTTAAATGATAGCATGTGGAGTGCTGAGCCACCGGTGCAGATTATGGCGTGGCGAATGTTACAGCGCTTACGCCCATTTGGATGGTCACAGGCTCTCATTGATATGATGTATTTTGATGAAGAAATGATACAATGGGCCAAGGCGGAAGGTGACGGGGTTGACAAGAGCAACGAGTTGGTGCACAGAGACAGTAACGGCGTAATTTTGCAGCCAGGAGACAATGTGGTTTTAATAAAGGATTTAAAAGTAAAAGGCAGTAGTATGATCGCCAAACAAGGCACTGCTGTTCGCAGAATTTCTCTGGATCACGAAAATGAAACCTATATTGAAGGCAAAGTTGACGGACAACAAATTGTTATTATCACAGAATACGTTAAAAAAATATAGCTAATAGCCCGTTCAGGGGATCTCCCCATATTATTTACTCATTTCAGTAAAATAATGGTAGAACTGCGGAATTGTTTCTATCCCTTTTAAATAATTCCAAATTCCGAAATGCTCATTGGGGGAGTGAATGGCGTCACTATCGAGACCAAAGCCCATCAAAATCGTTTTACTTTTAAGCTCTTTTTCGAATAACGCCACTATAGGAATACTCCCACCACTTCGCTGAGGTATAGGGGTCTTCCCGAACGTTGCCTCGTATGCTTTCTCTGCGGCCTTATAACCAAGACTATCGATGGGAGTGACATACGCCTGTCCACCATGATGAGGTTTAACCTTTACCCGCACTCCTTTGGGAGCGATTTTTTCAAAATGATTCTTAAACAGCTCGGTGATTGTTTCCCAATTTTGATTGGGCACTAGTCGCATGCTAATTTTAGCAAATGCCTGACTTGCAATAACAGTCTTCGCACCTTCGCCTGTGTAACCACCCCAGATACCATTTACATCTAAGGTTGGGCGGATTGAATTGCGCTCGTTCGTTGTATAACCGGCTTCTCCATATACATCATCAATATCTAGTGCTTTTTTATAAGCCTCTTTATTAAAAGGTGCTTCTGCCATTTTTCTTCTTTCTTCTTCGGAAAGATTTTCTACATCATCATAAAATCCCGGGATAGTAATGTGGTTATTTTCATCATGAAGGGACGCGATCATTTTGGTTAAAACATTAATCGGATTAGCCACTGCACCGCCGTAAAGGCCGCTATGCAGATCTCGGTTGGGCCCGGTAACTTCAACTTCAACATAGCTTAAGCCCCGTAATCCTGTGGTAATAGATGGAACGTCATTCGCTATCATTCCGGTGTCGCTAATAAGGATAACATCGTTGGCTAATTTTTCCCGATTGCGCTCAACAAACCATCCTAAACTCTTACTCCCCACTTCTTCTTCACCTTCGATCATGAATTTTACGTTGCAAGGTAATTGATTAGTTGCAGTCATATATTCCAAGGCCTTTACGTGCATATACATTTGCCCTTTGTCATCACAAGATCCTCTAGCAAAAATGGCTCCTTCCGGGTGAAGCTCAGTTTTCTTAATCACTGGTTCGAATGGAGGGCTGCTCCAAAGGTTCAATGGATCAGGTGGTTGAACATCGTAATGACCATATACCAGAATGGTCGGTAACTTAGTGTCTATTATTTTCTCGCCATAGACGATTGGATATCCGGGAGTTTCACAAATTTCAACTTTATCGCATCCGGCTTTCTCGAGACTCGTTCTAATTACCTCTGCAGTAGAGATTACTTCTTCTTTATAGGCCGAATCGGCACTTATAGATGGAATTTTTAATAATTCAATTAATTCATTAAGAAATCTTTGTTTGTGATCTTCAATGTAAGGTATAGCACTGTTCATGTGGAGTAATTATAATTTTCCTAAATGTACTAAAATTGAAATAACTTAGAATGTCCAAGAGTAATGTTATTATGAAAAAATAGAAATTAAGTTGTGATTAAAGTTTTTGAAATTTAAGCGGCTGAAAAATTTCAAAGCCTACCATCATAACCATTATTTCACAATTCAACTTAATAGATAATTGTTCTAATAGGGAAAAATGTCCCGTCGAATTTGCTGCAGCAAGGCAACAAGAAATAATCGGATCTATGAAACCGATGGAAAACGTTGTAGTGAAGCAGATTTTGCGGCAATTAGAGAAAAAAAATAAGATAGAAATTGATCCCGATAAAAAATTAATTAAGTTCTTTTGAATTCGCAAGTATTATTTATATTTGCAGTCCTTTAGCGGGCGTGATGGAATTGGTAGACATGCCAGACTTAGGATCTGGTGCCGCAAGGTGTAGGAGTTCGAGTCTCCTCGCCCGCACATATTGACTGCACAGTGCAGACAGAGTAAAAGCTTCTCTTTATAGAGAAGCTTTTTTGTTTTAATTCCTATGCGAGCATCAACTAAATTTCCGATACACCAATCCGGCGATTACACCTGTAATTCCGAAGAAAATCAAGTAAATCACAAAATTTATCAATGTTCCATCAAAGTCCATCATATTAGAAGTGGCGAAATCGATCAATTTTTCACCGGCTCCAATCATTATCGCAACTAAAACACCCATTCCAAACCCGTTAATTGCGCTGTAATTGCTTTGACCATAAGTTCCGTAGATCGTCGAAAACCCGAAGGCTTGTATTAAACAGCCTAATGCCAGATGAAACATATCCGGCTCTGGACGCATGAGTCCCGGTAGCATATTGTCGGTCATCATTGGTTCTGCAATAATTCCCCACAAAAGATATCCACCCAACAACCCCCAAATGGCAGTGAGAATCGTACTAATAATATTTGCTTTTGAAAACATATCTATCTGATTTATTGGTTCTTAGGCAGAAAATTAAAAAATTATTTCGATTAAGTGACCAAAACCAGTCAAAAGATTTTAACATTATTCAGCTTTGTGAATCAAATCTTCAATTTCAGCCTTCTCATCGCCATTTAATTTTGGGTTAGGTGGTGTTACGGCTTTTTTTTTATGAAAAATCTCATAATACATTCCGAAATGATCGCTACCGAAGTACTCAGTTCTAGTCATTTTTCCAACAAAGAGGTCTTTTGTATGAAATAGATGATCCAGTGGAAACCGCATAAATCTGTAACCGGCATGATAGGTAGGAAAAAAACCACGCCCGATTCGCGGGTCGATCATTCCTGCCATTTTTTTAAACAATCTTGTTGGGCGAGACCATACTACATCGTTCATATCGCCGCAAACCACAACTGGCTGATCTAGATTGCGTATTTTCTTACCAACAGTCATCAATTCGGCATCGCGCTCTTTGGAGGTCTCATTTTCTGTCGGACTGGGTGGTGCAGGATGCAAGCAAGCCAAGAATACATTTGTTGTCTCATTAATTGAAATCTCGCAAAAAATAGAGGGAACATCTTCTTCAATATGGTAATTTACTTCTGCATTCTTTAATTCAATCTTTGAGTATAAATGCATACCATAGAGATTTTCCAATGGAATTTTCACGGTATACGGATAAGTTTTTTCAATTTCCGAAAGACCTTCTTCCCAGGCGTCATTAGTTTCCATTGCCAAAACTAAATCCGGGTCGTTTTTTTTAATTAAATCCACAAACTTTCCGAAGCTCTTATTGGTTTGAAGTACATTAGCCGCCAAAAGAGAGAACATTCCATCTTGTGGAAAATCAGGCTTTTTGCGTGGATAAAATGAACTATATGGAAATACTTTAAAAACCTGATAGATGGCAGCCACTACAAGTGCCAGTAATAATATCCAATGCCATAGTGTAAATGAGTCGATTAAAAATACTAAAAGAAGAATGCAAATAATTTCGATTGCAATTGACTGTAATCGTACAAAATCCGCCGTTCTAAAAAACCAGTGCGGATTTCCGGTAAGTGGGAAGAATGGCGTGATACTAAAAATGATACATAAGGTATAAATAAGGATCATATTATAAATTTAATATATTTTCAAAAAGACATAAACGGTTTTAACGTTTGAGACTTATTTTTTAAGAATCTGAGTGGTATTTTTGAAGTTTAAAACACATACTCATGAAAAAATCATTACTATCTCTTTATTTATTTCTAATTTCTATATCATTTACTTTTGCACAAACTTACACAACACCAAATACAGGGGTAACCTGGACATTAGATGACATCGCTACAAATAGCCCATCTACAATTACAGTTTCCGGAAATGATTATACATTATCAGAAAATTTAGTCATTTCTGCCGCCGATACGGTTATTATTGATTCCGATTTAACCTTATCAATTGGTGCAGATTTGTTGATTACCGTGTTCGGAGCTTTTATAGTCGATTCTAATTCTGTTACCATCACTGCTGTAAATCAGGGTACGCCTTATGAAGGATTACGCTTTGAAGAATTTTCGGATATTGAAATTTACAACGCAACCATCGAGTATGGTGGGGGTCTGCGAGTATTGACCGAAGATTTTATTTTAGACAATTGTGTGATTTCAAATAATGTAGCGGGAGGCGCAACTACCTCAGCGGTTATTTCCTTATCACGTGGAATGCCTGAAATCACCAACAATACTATTTCCTTCAACGAATTACCAGCCATAAGTTCGGCTGCTAATTCGCAGGTTTCGGCGCTTATTTCAAATAATATTATAGAAGCTAACAACCAATCAAATTCTAACCGACCACAGATCAATATGGGTACGACGATGGCCGGTGTTCCACTTCAAATTGTCCAAAATTCCATCATTGGAGATAGATCACTTGATATGGTAGGTGGTATTGCCGTGGCCAATTTTGTTGGGGGAGATATTAACGTAATAATAGATGAAAATACAATACGGGATAATCGCTATGGTATGACTATAATTGGACCGAGCGATTCTGCTTTTGTGCGAAACAATATATTCGAGGATAACGATTCTCAAGGCGATCCGTTTTTAGGGGGTAGTGGAATTTCCTTAAATTCTTCTTCGGCAGGTACGCCTGTAATTGCTTCCGGTAACGAATTCCGAAGAAATCTATGGGGTATCACAGTGATTGGCGACGCAAGCATAAATCTAGGAGATGATGCTGGCAATCCCGGAATGAATATTTTTTCTGAAAATGGCAACGGAGGTGAGACCTATGCACTTTATAACAATACCGCTAATACCATTTCAGCCAAACATAATTGCTGGATCGAGGGACAACAAAGCACCGCAGCCCAGGTGGAGGATGTTATATTCCACATTGTGGATGATTCAACTTTAGGTGAGGTTGTTTTCGATCCCTTTGAGTGTGGTGTTTTAGGAATTACGGATAATTCCATAATTGAATTCAGTTTTTATCCTAATCCGGCAAAGAATAAAATTGCTTTTAACAACGCATTTGCTTTCGAAAAGATTGAAATCTATAGCCTCACCGGGAGTTTACTTCATTCCGAGGACATTTCAGAAGGGCAAAATGAGTTAAAAATTAATTTTGCCACCGGTATGTATATCGTTAATTTTATTAACGATGGACAAATTCTTACTAAGAAATTACTTATTGAATAACAGCATTATGTTCTGATCTAGAAATTCAAAATTTAAATTAAAAGTTACGATCACGTGAATGCCCAGACATATTTGTCTGGGTATTTTTATTACATAAACCCTGAAATTACCTTGTGAAAAGCCTAATTTTGCATTGATTAAATATTTAAACCCGCGAGACGTGAAGATTGATAATAAAGCGACATTAGAATTGAGTCATGAAGAAATGAAGACCTATGGATATAAGGTGGTAGATTCTATTGTAGAACATTTTGCAACACAAAACACAAAACTTCCGGTGGTTTCCGGATCACGTGAAGAAATGGAGCAACTCTTCCTCGAAGATGCACCCGAAAAACCTAGCGACGCAACAAAAGTTTTAAATTTTGTATTAGACGAGGTAATGACCAAAAGTAATATCGTTTCACATCCCAAATCTTATTCTTTCGTTCCCGGGCCCAGTAATTTTATTAGCGCTATGGCAGATGGATTGGCTTCCGGATTTAATATATTTTCAGGGGGTTGGGCAGCTTCACCGGCTGCAGCAGAGATGGAAATTGTGGCGATGAACTGGTTGTTGAAGATGTTCGGGTTTCCACAGAAAATGGGTGGTGGTATCTTTACCAGTGGAGGTTCAATGGCGAATCTAACTGCGTTGGTTACCGCCAGAAAAGTTAAATGTGGAGACGATTTTAGCAAAGCAGTAATTTATCTCTCAGATCAGGCCCACTCTTCTAATATTAAGGCAATTCGAGTACTTGGTTTTAGGAAAGAACAGATTCGTGTGATCCCAACAGATGGAGAATTTAAATTTTCTTTAAACAAATTAAAAAATGCAATCGCGAAAGATCGTTTGGAGGGACTGCACCCTTTTTGCTTGATTGCTACTGCAGGAACTACAAATACAGGTACAGTTGATCCGCTATCTGAGATCGCAAAGATTTGTAAGAAGGAGGATATTTGGTTTCATATTGATGGTGCCTATGGAGGATTTGCTATTCTTGCTGAAGACGGCAAAAAACTTTTAAAGGGTGTTGACAAAGCAGATTCTCTCACGATCGATCCACATAAATGGTTTTTTCAACCATATGAAATTGGTTGTCTCCTAATTAGAAATCACAAATGGTTGAAGGGAACTTTTACTGAAAAACCTGAATATTTAAGGGATATTGAAGGGAATACTTCTGAAATTAATTTTTACGATCACGGGATAGAGCTCACTCGTCGATTCCGCGCATTAAAGTTTTATATGTCTGTCAAAACTTTTGGGTTAAAAGAGTTCCGAAAAGCGATTACTTACAACATAAAATTGGCTGAAGCGACCGAAAGTTTTCTTCGGAAGAGTCCAAATTGGGAAATTATATCCCCGGCAACACTGGCGGTTATTAATTTTCGATATAACCCAATTGGCAATAAATTATCTGAAAAGAAACTCGATAGTTTGAATCAGCGAATTTCAAAAAAAATAGTCGATTCAAAGCAAGCATTACTGGTTACAACTGTTCTAAATAAACAAATTGTTTTGCGTATGTGCTTAATAAATCCACGAACCAGTCTTGAAGATGTAAAGGAAACTATAGCGCTCTGTGAATCCTTCGCAGAAGAAAAAATACTGGCTTGAATAGAGCCGACATCATAATAGTTGGTGGTGGAGCTGCTGGATTTTTTACCGCAATTAATGTTGCTGAAGATAATCGTGATCTAAAAGTTATAATCTTAGAACGGGGTAAGGAGGTGCTCACTAAAGTGAAAGTATCCGGAGGTGGAAGATGTAATGTAACACATGCCGAGTTTATTCCAAAGGAGCTTACACAAAACTACCCGCGTGGTGAAAAAGAATTACTAGGACCCTTTCACAGTTTTATGACTGGCGACACTATAGACTGGTTCGGAAAACGCGGTGTGGAATTAAAGATCGAAGAAGATGGTAGAATGTTTCCTGTTAGTGATTCTTCTCAAACAATCATCGATTGTTTTAATTCAGAAGTGGAACGACTTGGAATTACAGTTTTGAAAAATCATTCGGTAAAAGTTATTGAAAAGAGTGAAGACAGCTGGGAACTCACCACTTCTGAAGGAGTTTTTTCAACAAAAAAATTAGTGCTAGCTACCGGAAGTAATCCAAAAATATGGAAGTTGTTGCAAGACTTGGGGCATTCGGTGGAAGAACCAGTTCCTTCGTTATTTACCTTCAACATAAAAGACGAGCGCATAACAGATCTACCCGGGGTAGCGACAAATGCCTCGGTTGAAGTTTTAGATAAAAATTCCCGTTCTATACTTCAAAGTGAAGGGCCGTTGCTTATCACACATTGGGGTATGAGTGGTCCTGCAATTTTAAAATTATCGGCTTGGGGGGCAAGGTTATTGGCTCCCATAAACTATCATTTTGGTATAAAAGTAAATTGGTTGCCGGACTATTCCGAAGAAAAAGTTCTTCAACAACTCAAAGAATTAAAAATT
>CBDUGY010000012.1:0-37635 GCA_965367015.1 uncultured Ulvibacter sp. | reverse complement strand
CTTTACAGGAAGATGAATATGATAATCCTGATGTTACAAATGCCCTTGAAGAAACCAAAAGCAGAATTCTATCTATGTCGCTTGTTCATGAAAAATTATACGGGAGTCATACGCTTGAAGATGTTAATGTTAAGCAATATATCGAGCAACTCATAAAATTCGTTGAGGATACAATTAGTACCGACACCCGAAAACCAATCAAAGATTTACAAATTCCCGGAGACTTAATCTTTGATGCCGAAACCATGGCGTCTTTAGGTTTAATACTAAATGAACTTATTACAAATTCATATAAATACGCATTTAAAAGTGATAATGACAATAAACTGATCATCACATTAACAGCCAATGGGGAATTTTATACTTTGAGATATTCTGATAGTGGGCCGGGCCTACCGGACGATTTCGAAATACAAACAAGTAATTCGCTGGGGATGCAACTCATATCGATTTTAACAGACCAGCTGAAAGGTAATCTCACTTATGAAAGATCACCCGTGAGTACTTTTATAGTAAATTTTAAAATTGCGGAAGCTATTTAAACCCGCGCCGGAAAAACATGATAGATTCATTCTCAGCGAATCTCTTATTGGTATTATCTGAATTATATTACATCACACCTTGATATTATATTCCGAAAGGACCCTACTTTCATTTCAAAATCTAGGGGTTATTACGTACCTTTGCATCCTGTTAAACTAAAGCTATACGTTTTGGAATAATAGGATTAATAACAAATAAATTATAAACTTAGATATGTCAGCTGTAGCAACATCATTCGGAATAGAAGAAGCATTAGAACAATTAGAAATTGAAGCCGTTAACAAGGGAACTTCAACAGGAAAAGAATGGTTTCCCGGAGGTGAAGAATTATCCTCTTTCTCGCCTGTAGATGGAAAATTGATTGGAAAGGTAACAACTACGACGAAAGAAGAATACGAACAAATGATGAAACAAGCAACCACGGCATTTAAAAGCTGGAGAGTTGTTCCCGCTCCACAACGAGGAGAAGTGGTGCGTCAATTCGGGGATGAGTTACGAAGACTGAAAGAACCTTTGGGTAAGCTGGTTTCTTACGAAATGGGAAAAAGTTATCAGGAAGGATTAGGAGAAGTACAGGAAATGATTGATATCTGTGATTTTGCGGTAGGATTGTCTCGACAGTTACACGGACTTACAATGCACTCTGAGCGTCCGGGACATAGAATGTACGAACAATACCATCCACTCGGGGTAGTAGGGATCATTTCTGCCTTTAACTTCCCTGTTGCTGTTTGGGCATGGAATACAGCACTGGCATGGATCTGTGGTGATGTTTGTGTCTGGAAACCTTCTGAAAAAGCACCGCTATGCGGAATTGCTTGTCAGAAAATAGCAGCAAGAGTATTTGCAAATAATGATCTTCCTGAAGGAATTTCAAACCTAATAAACGGAGATTATAAAGTTGGGGAGTTTATGACTACCGATAAACGCGTTCCATTAATTTCTGCAACTGGATCCACGCGAATGGGAAAAATCGTGAGTAAAACGGTAGGAGAACGTCTCGGGAAATCTCTCCTCGAATTAGGAGGAAATAATGCCATTATTGTAACTCCTGATGCCGACATCAAAATGACGGTTATTGGTGCAGTTTTTGGCGCGGTAGGAACTGCCGGACAGAGATGTACTTCAACGCGTAGATTGATTATTCATGAAAGTATATACGATAAAGTGAAAGATGCAGTAGTAGCGGCTTACGGCCAGCTTCGCATCGGAAATCCATTAGACGAAAACAACCATGTTGGTCCGCTTATCGATAAAGATGCTGTAAAAATGTATCAGCATGCATTAGAAAGAGTGGTTGCTGAAGGTGGAAATATTGTAGTGGAAGGTGGCGTTCTCGAAGGAGAAGGTTTTGAAAGTGGTTGCTACGTGAAACCTGCAATCGCAGAAGCTAAAAACAGCTATGAAATCGTTCAACACGAAACTTTTGCCCCCGTCTTATATTTACTAAAATATAGTGGCGACGTTATGGATGCTCTTGATCTTCAAAATGGTGTAAATCAAGGATTGTCTTCTGCAATTATGACAAATAATCTTAGGGAGGCAGAGCGTTTCTTGTCGCATGCGGGTAGTGATTGCGGAATCGCAAATGTAAATATTGGAACCAGTGGTGCAGAAATTGGTGGTGCCTTTGGTGGTGAAAAAGAAACCGGTGGCGGTCGCGAAAGCGGAAGTGACGCCTGGAAAGTGTATATGCGAAGACAGACCAATACTATAAATTACACGACAGAGTTGCCATTGGCACAGGGAATTAAATTTGATTTATAAGAATGCACTCATAATTCCTTCCTCTCCGCTTTCAGCGGTTCAGGATAGTAATAAAAAAGCCCATCTGAATATTTTAGATGGGCTTTTTAGTTATTTCGACCAGCCTCATCGGGGTAGAGTTCCCATACAGGTTTACTTTGCCAGACTTGCTTGGTTTCCGCATCTATAATAGACAACGGACCTTTAAAAGCTGCACCGGTATCTACATTCCAAACATTAGCAAAATTTGTGGGGACAGTTTGTCCTATACGGGTAACAGGAGTGTGTCCAATATAGATTTCATGAAAAAGTGATAGACGTTTTGGGTAGTTTTCGTTGCCTTCGGAGAGACTTTTATCCAGACCACAAGCCAATTCCCAAAGTGTTCTATCCCAATAAACCAAGTTGGGGTAAAATTCATATTGCGGACCTTTTAGATTCGTAAACCCGGCATGCACATACAATCTATTCTTCAAGTCGACATGATAGTTTTCCAGTTTTCTTAAAAAAGCGATATGTGTTTTAGTTTCCTCTTCTGAAAGTTTGGCATAGCTCTTAATACTTGAAATGCCGCCATGAGCCAGCCAGGTGGGATTCTCGATCTTATCGTTCAGGAACTCAAGAAGTAGTTCGTCATGATTGCCACGTAAAAAGATGCATTGGTGATTTTCCGAAAAATCGATAAGAAATGAAATCACTTCCGAAGATTCACTCCAACCATCTACATAATCACCCAAAAATATAAACAGGTCGTCCCAGACGATATCAATTTTTTCCAAAACCTGAACCAAAGCCCTCAAACCCCCGTGTATGTCTCCAACGACTAATGTTCTATGCATATTGAGCAACTATTAGGATAATAGAAATAATGCCAATTATCATTAAAACAAACAGGAAAATCTTCCAAAAGGAATAGGGTCTCTGGCCCGAAAGAACACCTGTTTGACCGTTTACGAAAAAATTGTAGCGCTTCCCGTTAAATCTATATGCGCTTATATAAACCGGAAGTAGAATATGTTTGAAGGTCTCTTCGCTCAATTTCATGTTTATAGAACTTACACGTTGTGTGTCTCCACCAATATCTCGCATAGCCCACCGGGTTGCAATGTTTTTAGCTTCTTTATTTGATTCTAAATGTCCTTCTTTTAAAGGAATTGTATATTTCTCCGTAACAAAACCGGACAAAAAACTGCTATCGAACGGTTGCAGTGCTTTTAAATCCCAGAAAGCCACTGCTTTGGGTATAACACCCGTACGTTGTTTTGATGCCTTAATCAAGGTATCATCAACAAATCCACTAATATTTCCGCTTGCCGGAGACCAGCGCGTTCGTCGTTCTTGTCGGGTCCGGGTAACAGTCTTACCATTCACAGTGGTGGTATAGGGGACATTTACGTAATAATAATCTCCTCGCTCCCCCGTATAGTTGGCATATAGCTGTGCATCGAAAGTCCAATAAGGAGAATACAAACCCTTTGTATTTTGTGGATCAAGTGCTGCCTTCTTAAGATTGTTGGGTGCAAACCAAAGTGCATTGACCCATTTTTTGAAGATTTGATGCGCTTTCTTCTGATCGATCTGAAAGGGCAGGACAGCACCAGGAAGAATCCAGTCTTCCTTATACATATCCTCTATAATAAGGGGCATTCCGCAATAAACACAATGTAAAGATTTGTAATGTTCTTCAACATGCTGGTTGGCACCACAATTTTTACAATTCAACATGCTTATCGCTTCGCTATGTGACTGCGAGCCCATTTCATTGAGATAAGACTTCAAGGCCAACTCTTCGAAACCACCTTCTGAAGAAGATATTTCTTGCGTATATCCACAATAATCACACTTTAATTCGGTGGTGCCTGGAGCATATTTTAGTTCTGCACCACAATTGATGCAGGATTTTTTAAGCTCAGATGTTTTTGAATTAGTTTCTTGCATGATTTTTAGTGACGAAAGAAGTAGTCTTTTCAAGCTAAGATGACTGAGATATCCTCTCCTGTGAAATTTCTCACTTCGTTCGAAATAACTAACGTCTTATTGCGCCGGAAGCGGAGGAGGCGTACTACCACCCAGAAAGGCTTTAAGTTCTTCCACTTCGCTTATAGCGGTCCAATTTTGCATACCTGCTTTCCAGACTAAGGTGTCTTTGTTCACTGTTCTGTTTGCAAAAAGATTCTTGAGCTGCTCGAAACTAACCGGTCCCGCTTGCTGTCCATTCGACGCATAAAAGTATTGAATTGCAGCAGGCATTGGTGGTGGCATTGCCCCGCTTTGTTGTTGCATTGGCATTTGTTGTTGTCCCCCCATTTGTGGGGCCATCATTCCCCCCATTTGTTGGGCCAATACAAAGCCCATTCCCATTCCCATTCCTGCTCCGGCGGTACCACCTTCATTAGCAGCAGCCGCTTCTATGGCTTTTGCTGTTTTGAATTTCGTTAGTTTATCCAAATCGAGTTTGTCGATCCTACTGTATTCGAAGATCTCTTTTTTAAGGTCTTCGGGCATGGATACGTTCTCAATGAAGAATTTCTCCAGGGAAATCCCAACACTTTCGAATTCTGGTTTCATTACCTCTCGGCAGGTTTCACTGAGTTCGGTAGTATTTGCAGCATATAATTCAATAGGAAGATTCGCTTCACCTACAGTATCGGTAAATCGAGTGGCAATTAAGCTTTTAAGGTGTTCATTGATCTCAAAATTGGTAAAATTATTATCGGTTCCAACTATGTCGATAATGAACTTTCCGGCATCACCTATTTTAAAGGCATAGGTTCCAAAAGCCCTGATTTCAACCAATCCGAAGCGATCATCATTAAGAGTTATAGGGTTTTTAGTACCCCATTTTTCATCCGTGAATAGATGTGTATTTACAAAATAGACTTCCGCTTTAAACGGACTGTCGAAACCGTACTTCCATCCTTTCAACGTTGTTAAAATAGGCAGGTTTTGAGTGCTCAATGTATAAGTTCCGGGTTTGAAGACATCTGCTAACTGACCCTCATTGATAAAAACAGCGGTTTGACCTTCACGAACTATAAGCTTCGCATTGTTCTTAATTTCGTTCTGATATCGCTCAAAACGATGGCAAATCGTGTCGTCTGTATAGTCCAGCCACTCAATAATATCGATAAATTCGTGACTTAGTTTTTCTTTAATCTTATCAAAGATGCTCATGAGGTTTCAGGTTTAAAAATGTTGAAGTTAAAGATATAAAAATATGATGAATTGAGTTACGAATTATACTTCACTTTCCGAAGTATACGCACCGATTCTTTGTAAGATTGATACACACTTTCATTAAAACTTCGCAAATAAGGTTTGGCCTCAAAAAGCTTGGATTTTGCTTCGGAAAAATCGTTGAGATAACATATTAAATAGGTGGCAGGTAACTTTGTGAGGTCTTTCTCTTCCGAAGGTGTTAATGGGATGTTCTTCTTCAATTTTTCGATCAATGAATTGTTCGTATTATAAATATGATGGAGTGTTTTTTTATTGAATTGAGGAGGAACAAAAATGAGGTTGTTTTCAATATGGTGCATACCGTTTTCAGAAAAAGTAATGATCACCTCTTCTAAAGGATGATATTTATATTGATTATTTAGTCCCAGATGCACGTATTCAATTATTTTGAATTCATCTTCAGAAAAACTTATGCTCACCTCATCTAATTCAGAATAAAACAAACGAACCTGCTCATTGATTAACTCAATGTCTACTCTCGAATAATAATAGTCACTTTTTACTTTCTTAGGCTTTCCCGCCCAGCAAACAACGAAAATTTCTTTAAAAACCTTGTAATTGGCATCCAGATCTTTATGACGGTTGTTCAGAAAATCTATAACACCATCCAGTGTGAGTTCTATATTATTTTTTGCCTTATTCTCGATTGCCTGAACTATTTCCGAATTCACGTCTTTAATTTCGATATCGAAATCTTTGGGCATCGAGATACTACCATCACGCAAAAAAATTGAGCCTCCCCAATATTTCCAGATATTTTTTCTCAGAGAGGTAATCATACCATTTGGCCGTATAGTAACTAGTCCTACTACTTTATCTTCCGGGAGATTTGCAAATGCTACATTTTCATATATAATTAACGGCGCATTCGTAAGATAGGCATTAACTAAATTCTGAATCTTACTATCGTCAAAGAAGTCAACGCCTCTTATTTCATTCGTCTCATCTTCAACTCCAATTACGATATATGAATTATTATTTGGGTTGCTGTTACTTAAGGCACAGATATGCTTTAAAAACTTCGCCTTCCCTTCTTTAGTGCCTAAATCAATTTTTCGCTTTTTATCATAGAAGCTGCTCTCATCATTGTGAGCCAGCAGATTTTTGATAAGTAAGCGTTTGTTGATCATATTATTACTTCCCTTTCGTTTTGCTTAGCGAATGCATAACGAAGAAGAATATTTAAAATCTTCACATTGGTCTAATTAGAGTAGATGAGATAAATTTTCATCTTTATTTACAATCGTACTACTAGCCTGATCCAAGCACATTACTGTTAAATCGGCTATATTAACATGTGCCGGGCGTGTTACTGCGAACCAAATAATATCAGCGATATCTTCGGCTTTCAATGGCGTGAATCCCTGATAGACTTTTTCGGCTCTATCTGTATTCCCCTTAAAGCGAACTTCACTAAATTCAGTTTCAACCAAACCAGGATTTATTGCCCCTATTTTTATTCCTTTTCCGTTAAGGTCTAGCCGCATTCCGGTAGTGATGGCATCAACCGCATATTTGCTGGCGCAATAAACATTGCCTTTCGGATAGACTTCTTTACCGGCCGTTGAGCCAATATTAATAATATGTCCCTTGTTGTTTTTTAACATCGTTGGGAGCACCGCCTTACTTACATACAGAAGTCCTTTTACATTAATGTCCATCATTGCATCCCAGTCCTCAGTGCTACCTTCATCAATTGTATCGAAGCCATGGGCGTTTCCCGCATTATTAATAAGAATATCTATTTCTGAAAATGCTTCAGAAAGGCCCTGTATCAATTCAAAAACTCTCACCTTATTCCGAATATCGAAAGTCAAGGTTGTCACTTCTGTTTCCTTACGTAATTCGGAAGCAATTTCATCAAGCCTTTCTTGTCTTCGTCCGCAGAGAATTAAACGGACACCGTTTTTCGCAAATAATCTAGCCGTAGCACGACCAATTCCGCTAGTGGCTCCGGTTATTAAGGCTGTTTTTTGTATCATTTTCTTCTTTTGCTTAAAAGTAGAACTTCTTTAACTTTTTTCGAAAAGAAAGCATGCTAATTTTAAGTAATACTTAAAAGTTTATAATACTCTAGCACGCTATTTTCTTTAGATTGAGAAACCTTGATAGATTTTGGCATATTCATTTAAAGTAAATCTGCAGATCGCTCCTTCGGTTTCAAAGAAAATCATTGCTTCCATAAAAAAAATATCCATCGCTACCAATTCATCCACCCCTGAAGAATTTTAGAAAATCTGATTTCTATCAGTGAAAATTTAAAATCTATAATAATACAAGACCTGAGGAGAATACATATGGATTCGACTAATTTCGATAACATTTTTTAACCAATTATTAACAGGATTTTAAGTAATAAATCTCCAATTTGCGTGTCTTTATAAAACAATGGTATTTTGAAATAGATAATTTATGGAACAAACAAATACTGCCCTTGATATTGGCGCATTAAATGAAAAGATCGAAAAGGAAAGTGCATTTGTTGACATCCTTACTTTAGAAATGAACAAAGTGATCGTGGGTCAGAAACACATGATCGAACGATTGTTAATTGGTTTATTAGGTCAAGGCCATATTTTATTGGAAGGTGTTCCGGGGTTGGCGAAAACCTTAGCGATCAACACCTTGTCTAAAGCCGTTCACGGAAGCTTTAGCAGGATACAGTTTACACCCGATTTGCTTCCTGCCGATGTCGTTGGAACCCTAATATATAATATGAAGTTAAATGACTTCAGTATAAAAAAAGGACCCATTTTCGCAAATTTCGTACTTGCAGATGAGATTAACCGAGCTCCGGCGAAAGTACAATCTGCACTATTAGAAGCAATGCAGGAGAAGCAAGTAACAATTGGTGAAACGACCTTTGTCTTAGACAAACCTTTTCTTGTGATGGCAACCCAGAATCCAATCGAACAAGAAGGAACTTATCCCTTACCGGAAGCTCAGGTAGACCGTTTTATGCTAAAAACTGTTATCAAATATCCAAAGATAGCGGAAGAACAACTTATTATTCGTCAGAATCTCAAGGGAGCATATGAAGAAATAAATCCGGTAGTTACTATAGACCAAATTCTGAGAGCTCAAGCTGCAGTTCGGGAAGTTTATATGGATGAAAAAATAGAAAAATATATTCTGGACATTGTCTTCGCTACACGTAATCCTGAAAACTATAATCTTTCAGATATAAAACCCCTTATAAGTTTTGGAGCTTCTCCCAGAGGAAGTATCAATCTTGCCATGGCAGCAAAATGCTATGCATTCATAAAACGAAGAGGATATGTGATTCCGGAAGACGTGCGTGCGATTGTACATGACGTTTTACGTCACCGTATTGGGATTACTTACGAAGCGGAAGCAGAAAATGTGACTTCAGAAGACATTATCAATAAGATCGTTAATCAGATAGAAGTACCTTAATCGGTTCACAGGGTTCAGGAGCTAATAGTTAGGTTATTAGTCGGGTACTGAATAGAAAACTGCCAACTGCCAACTGATTACTAGATAAGATGGATACTAAAGAACTTCTAAAAAAAGTACGAAAAATTGAGATTAAAACACGTCGCTTGAGCGATCATGTGTTTGGTGGCGAGTACCACAGTACTTTTAAAGGTCGCGGGATGACTTTTAGCGAAGTGCGTCAATACCAGTTTGGGGATGACGTTCGGAATATCGACTGGAATGTTACCGCGCGATATAGTGAGCCATTTGTTAAAGTTTTCGAAGAAGAACGAGAATTAACCATGATGTTAATGGTTGATATAAGTGGTTCTGAATTCTTCGGAACCGATACTCAATTTAAGAATGAGATAGTGACTGAAATTGCTGCAACATTGGCATTTTCGGCAATGCAGAATAATGATAAAATAGGATTGATACTATTTTCAGACGAAATCGAGCTATTTATTCCACCAAAGAAGGGAAAGTCTCATGTGCTTCGAATCATCCGTGAACTGCTGGAGTTTCATCCAAAAAGCAAAAAAACTGATATCGCTCATGCACTTAAATATCTTACCAATGTTATGAAAAAGAAAGCCATAGTTTTTGTGCTTTCCGACTTTATTACTGATGATTATAAGGATACTTTACGTATAGTTTCGGGCAAACATGATGTTACCGGAATTCGGGTTTATGACAGAAGAGAAGAGGAAATTCCCAATTTGGGAATGGTGCAAATGGAAGATGAAGAGACCGGAGAACTTATGCTGGTTAATACAGGATCCAAAAGTGTACGAAGCGGATATCACAGCTACTATAGAGAACGGGTAGATTATTTTAAGGATGCCTTTGCAAAAAGCGGCGCAGGTACTCTAAGCTGCAGAGTAGATGAAAGCTATGTTAAGAAATTATTGGGCTATTTTAAAAGAAGAGGATAATAGAAATGACAATTTATCACCAGCAATATTTGAATGAGAAGTCATTCCGTACCAGAGTGCGGAATCTCATACTATTATTTGTGTTTTTCTTCGCAATTGCTTCTCATGCACAAGTAACCTCTTCAATCGATTCTACTTCAGTATTAATTGGTGAAGAAATCCAATATAGAATAGTTGTACAGGCAGATTCGACCGATATGGTAGTTTTTCCCGAAGGGCAAACTTTTATGCCTTTGGAAGTTATTGAGTCGTACAAGATCGACACTACCTACGGGCAGGCTAAATACAGACTGATAAAAAAATATGGCTTAACACAATTTGATTCCGGAAAGTATACACTACCACCACAGCAAGTTATTATAAATAATAAGACATTTTTAACCGACTCATTGAAGATCGAGGTGCGAGATGTGGTTGTTGATACTACCAAACAAAAAATGTTTGATATAAAACCTGCAATTGAAGTAGATCGTCCTCCCTTTGATTTTAAACAGTTGTTATATTGGTTACTTCCAGTTCTCATTTTATTAGGAGCTTTAGGCTATTTTTTATTGAGAAGAAAGAAAAGGAAAGAAGCTGCCGAAAAACAATTACCACCTTATGAGGAAGCATTAGTTGCCTTGCAAGAGTTGGATAATTCACAACTATTAAAAGAAAATAAGTCGAAAGAATATTACTCGCATCTCACAGAAATCGTAAAGCGCTATCTGGATCGGGAAGTAGATGATTCTGCGTTGGAAAGTACCAGTGACGAATTAATTGCACGGTTACAGCTACATAAAGATGCCGGGAACTTTGAGTTTGATGATGAAACCATTCGTCATTTAGATCAAATTTTAAAGCGTGCAGATTTGGTTAAGTTCGCGAAGATGCAACAGGAAGTGGGACAGGCAGAAGCAGATAGAAAAACAATCGAAGAAGTTATTAATGAAACCCACGAAGCTATTCCAGAGCCAACCGAAGAAGAACTATTGGCCAATGAACAATATTTAGAAGAACTTCGGAAAAAACAACAAAGAAAACGCCAACTTCTTACCATTACAGGGATTTTTGCTGTAATTATCCTGGGAGGAATTATCTACGGAAGCATCAAAGGCTTTGACAATCTCAAGGATGCCGTCCTCGGTAACGACATTCGCGAGCTTTCAGAAGGACGTTGGATAAAGAGTGAATACGGGAATCCATCAGTCATTATTGAAACTCCGGAAGTTTTAACACGTGTACCAGTGGAGATTCCTGAAGGACTGAACACAATCATTAAGGAGATGAGTACTTTCAGCTTTGGAGAAAAAGGTGATCCGGTACAAGTGACCGTAACAACATCAAAATTTACACAACCCCAGGAAGTTAATCTGGAAGATGCGTTAGAAGGTTCTTTGGCCGAATTGGAAAAAGGAGGGGCTAAGAATATGCTGGTAAAGCGCGAGGAATTTGAAACCGACAAGGGCATCAAGGGAATTAAAGCTTATGGTGAGTTTAATGTGCAAATTTCAGATACTGAAGTGCGAAAAGAACAAAGTCAATATGAGCTATTGTTGTTTTCTCAGAAAGATGGAATTCAGCAGGTATTAATAGTTTATGAAGACGATAAACGATTTGCTGAAGGTATTAAGAAGAGAATAGTTGATTCAATTGAACTTGAAATAACGGAAAAATAATGTTTGAGAATTTTGAATTTGTGAGTCCGCATTTCTTCTGGTTGTTTTTACTACTTCCGGCGTTAATGATATGGTACTTCTGGAAGCAAAAACAACAAACAGCGGCACTAAAAATATCGAGTATCAAAGGATTTAAAACCGGAAAGAACTGGTTAGCGAGATTACGCCCATTGTTATTTGTTTTGCGTTTGCTAGCGCTTGCTGCATTAATTGTGGCAATGGCAAGACCACGTACAGTTGATGAGTCTACAAGAATTAAAACCTCTAAAGGAATCGATATCGTTATGGCGATAGATGTTTCTGCCAGTATGTTGGCTCGTGATCTTAAGCCAAATCGCCTGGAAGCATTAAAGACGGTTGCTGCTCGCTTTATAAATGCACGTCCGAACGACCGAATTGGGCTCGTTGAATACGCCGGAGAGAGCTTTACTAAAACTCCCCTCACTAGTGATAAGGGAATTGTTTTAAGTTCTTTGAAATCTATTAATTACAATACTATTATTGAGGGTGGTACGGCAATTGGTTCCGGGCTCGCAACAGCCGTTAACCGATTGAAAGAAAGCAGGGCAAAAAGTAAAGTAATAATTCTCCTTACCGACGGAGTAAATAATTCCGGTTTTATCGACCCTAAGATCGCAAGTGAGCTGGCAGTGGAATTTGGGATTAAAGTTTACACCATCGGTTTAGGGACTAACGGTACTGCTATGTCGCCTATTGGAATTAGACAGGACGGTGGTTTTCAATACGGAAATGTACCTGTTGAAATTGACGAAGAGCTTTTAAAGGAAATTGCGGGGACCACAGGGGGTCAATATTTTAGAGCTACCAGTACTACAAAATTAAACGAAATTTACGATGAGATAAATAAACTCGAGAAAACAGACATTGAAGAGTTCAAATATACCAACTACGACGAAAAATTCAGACCTTGGGTGCTTTGGGCACTTGGGTTTCTGGCAATTGAGTGGTTGTTGCGATTCACATTATTTAGAAGCTTTATTTAAAAAATAATTAAAAAAATACCCCCTTTGTGGGCAGATTATGTATCAATTAGAAGAACCCATATATTTTTACCTGTTGTTTGCCATACCGGTAGTGGTTGTACTTTTCCTATTGGTATTGTTGTGGAAAAAGCGTGTTCAAAAGCGATTTGCCGATGCTGAACTTCTAAAACGATTAAGTCCGAATCGCTCTGTATTTAAGTCGGTATTAAAGGTATTGGTGCTTTGTCTGGCAATAGCATGTTTAAGTTTTGCGTTAGTTAATCCGAAGATTGGTACCAAACTTGAGACTGTTAAGAGAGAAGGAGTAGATGTTGTTTTCGCCTTAGATGTTTCAAAAAGTATGCTGGCAGAAGATATTGCGCCTAACCGTTTAGAAAAATCGAAGCAATTGGTATCTCAAATTATCAATAGCTTGGCGGGAGATCGAGTTGGCATCATTGGATATGCGGGAAGTTCGTTTCCGCAGGTGCCGATAACCACCGATTTCTCATCGGCTAAATTATTTCTAGCCGGGATGAATACAGATATGGTTTCTTCGCAAGGAACTGCGATTAACGAAGCTATACAAATGGCAGAAACGTATTACGACGATGAAGAGCAAACAAATCGTGTGCTTTTTATTATTTCGGATGGAGAGGATCATGAAGGAAATATTTCCGGTATTGCCGCCGCGGCTGCCGAGAAAGGCATTAGAATATTTACAATAGGTGTAGGTACAGTTCAAGGAGGGCCGATTCCAATAAAACGCAATGGTGTGCTTCAGTACTATAAGCGTGACGAAAATAATGAACAAGTAATTACCAGATTGGGTGAAGAAACCCTTAAAACAATCGCTTCCGAAGCAAATGGAGAATACATAGATGGAAGTAATACTAAGGAAGTAATTGACAATGTGACAGCTATCCTTAATGGGATGGATAAAAAAGAGTTTGAGGCAAAGCAATTTACCGATTTTAAAGATCAATTTCAATGGTTTTTAGGTGGGGCATTATTTTTGCTGATATTCGATGTATTGTTACTAGAGCGAAAAACCGCATGGTTAAAAAAATTGAATCTTTTTAATGAACAATAATAACAACATAATTAAATTTCTGCAGAAAGTAACACTGCTCTTTTCTTGTGTCGCGGTACTTTCGGGCGCTGCCTATGGTCAAGTAAATAAGGAGAAATTAGCAGAGCTGAAAGAATCTCAGGAGTATTTAAGTGATGCGAGTCTTAGTTTGCAAAATGACAAATTTGTAGAAGCTGAAGCAGATTACCGCAAGGCAATCGCGTTAAATCCCGTAGATGAGACCGGAAAATATAACCTCGGAACCGCTTACTATGGTAAAAGTAAAAACGCTGAAGCCATGCGTCGTTTTATGCAGGCTGCAGAGGTAGCCGGTTCTAAGGCTGAAAAGCATAAGGCTTATCACAATCTTGGGAATACATATATGAATGAAAAAATGTACGCCGAAGCCGTCGAAGCCTATAAAAATGCCCTTCGCAACAATCCCACCGATGACGAATCACGCTATAATCTTGCTTTAGCAAAAGAAATGCTGGAAAAAAATCCACCACAAGGTGATGGGGGAGATGATGATAAGAAGGATCAGGATAAGGAAAATGATGATAAGAAAGAGAACCAGGATAAACAAGATGGTGATAATAAAGAAGGCGATGATGGTGATGAAAAGGATGAAAAAGACAAAGGAGACGAGAAAGACAAGAATAAGGAAGGGGATGAAGAAAAAGATAAGGGAAAACCCAATGAGCCTAAAGAGGGTGAGGGAGATAAACCTCAACAGCAGCAGCAGGTTCCCGGAAAATTATCACCTCAGCAGGTAAAGAGCTTGTTGGAAGCAATGAACAATGAAGAGAAAAAAGTTCAGGATAAGATAAATGCCCAAAAGCAAAAAGGGGCGAAAGTTAAATCGAATAAAGACTGGTAATGTCATGAAGCTTAAACATTTCATATACATTTTAATCTTTATGCTTGGCTGCGGAATGTCGCAAGCGCAGGTACAATTCGACGCGAAAGTAAGTAAAAAGAAGCTTGGGGTAAATGAACGACTTCGTGTGGATTTTGAAATGAACAAGGATGGAGATAATTTCGATCCTCCCGATTTTAACGGCTTTCGGGTCGTTGGTGGTCCTAATCAAGCAATTAGCAATTCTTACATCAATGGTAAGCGCAGCTATTCAAAAACGTATTCTTACTTTTTATCTCCGCAGTCCAGAGGTAAATTTAAAATTGGGCAGGCAACTATTGAAGTAGAAGGGGAGATATATAAAACCCTACCTGTTGAGGTTGAAGTTACAGCGGCGGTGGATATTCCTAAAGATGGAAACAATGCCGATTACGTTGCGAGTGAAAATGTTCATTTAGTGGCGGAAGTTTCTGATGCTAATCCGTTTATAAATGAAGCTATTACGGTTGTTTATAAAATGTATGTTTCCAGGGATGTGAGTATTACAAGCAGTTGGAGAGAGATCGATACTCCGAAGTATGCCGATTTCTGGAGTCAGAATATTGATAATCAGGGGAATTTTAAAATCTACGATGGGAAGTACAAGGGGGAAGATTATCGCTATGTAATCTTGCGTACAACAGTTCTCTATCCTCAGAAGACCGGAAAATTAGATATTGAACCCTTAACCTTGGATGTGCCCATAGATGTGCCGGGTAATAGAAGAGACTTATTTGGACGTAGATTAACTACCCGAGTAAACAAGACTATTTCTGCGGGCAGCAGAACGATAGAGGTTAAACCACTACCATTGGAAGGAAAGCCCGATAACTTCGCGGGAGCCGTTGGCGATTTCAGATTTAATGTCACCGCGAATAAAACGACTTTAGATGCTAACGAATCTTTAGAATTGAGAACTACAGTATCAGGAACAGGTAATTTAAAGTTATTTGATCTGCCAACTGCCAAATTACCAAGTTCTTTGGAAGTATATGAGCCTGAAAGAGATGAAAATGTGAAGACTAACAGAACAGGAATGAACGGCAGCATTACTGAAATTTATACAGTTGTTCCACAATTTAAGGGTTCATATCCAATTCGACCTATTACCTTCTCTTTCTTCGATCCTAAAACAGAAACTTATAAAACACTTTCTTCTGAAGAAATTGTTATAAATGTTGAAAACGGACCTATTACCGCACAAACTCAATCAGAAGACGAAAATGGGGTAGTAAAGCAGGCTGTATCGCTTTCAAAAGATCAATTTAAATTTATAAAGCTGGATGCCGATCTGGAACCTATTTCACAGGAAGCATTTTTTAAATCTAAATTATTCTGGTCGCTTCTTGGAGGGCCTCTTTTATTGATTCCTTTGTTCATAATGGCAGGAAAGAAACGGAAAGCGAGATTGGCGGATGTGGAAGGCAACAGATTAAGAAAAGCCGATAGACTGGCAAGAAAGTATCTTTCGGAAGCGAAGAAGAATATAGGGAACCAAGTGGTGTTTTACGAGGCACTGGAACGCGCACTGCACAACTATCTAAAGGCAAAACTTAATATTGAGACTTCCGATCTTTCTAAAGAGAGAATCTCTTCCTTATTAACCGAAGGAGAAGTTGATTCTACAGCCGTAAATGAATTTATCTCATTATTAAAAAGCTGTGAGTTTGCGAGATACACTCCAACGTCTAACGTTACTATCCAAAAGGATTACGATAAGGCTGTTTCGGTGATATCTACAATTGACAAACAAATTAAATGATCAATTAAAGAATTATGAAAAGGTTAATATACATATCTGTATTGCTTGTTTTCGGCTCTGTTTTTGGTCAGAATGCACCACTTTTTGAGCAGGGAAAAGAACGTTATAAGGAAGGAAGGTTTCAGGAGGCTATAGCTAGCTGGATGAAGATTCTTGACAATGATCAACACTCTGCTAATTTGTATTTTAATTTAGGGAATGCTCATTACAAATTGAATAATGTGGGACCAAGTATCTATTATTACGAAAAGGCGTTACAATTAGATCCTAATGATGCTGATATAAGAACAAACCTTGCGTTTGCAGAACATGCCAAGATAGATGCGATTGAACCACTTCCACAAACGGTGTTTTCGAAATGGTACACCAATTTTTCAGGGATAATGGATTTTAATGGATGGGCTATCGCTTCGGTGGTATTTTCATTTTTGTTTGTACTTCTGTTTCTTACATATTATTTCTCGGTTTCAGAAAAGAAGAAACGCTTGCTTTTCGCGGGCTCTTTAACAGCGGTGTTATTTTTATTTATTTCCCTCGGAATTGCATTTCAAATAAATAGCGATTTCACTAAAGATAAGCCTGCCATTGTGTTTGCTGAAAGCATAGAGGTAAAAAGCGAACCAAATATGGGGAGCGATTCTGCTTTCGTGCTGCATGAAGGAACCAAGGTTCAGGTTATTGCTCAAGACGATGGTTGGGTTCGAGTACAGCTTTCGAATGGTAAGGATGGCTGGATTCCCTCTTCTGAAATTAAACAGCTATAGATTTAGTATATCATTAACAGGAATTTCTTTAAGAATTGTTATTTTTGACATTCTCGAAAAAAAAGAGTGTATTGAAAACAAAGAGCATATTCTTTTTAGTAATTTTCACAAGCTTTCTGCTTACTCCTGTCTGTATTCAAATTTTAAATAAGGATGTAGATGTGATTACTTTTTTTTCGATGACTGAAGAGGAAAATCAAGATAAAAATAAAACGGATAACCAAATAAAAACGAATGTTGAGAAAGATTCGGGTTTAGAGAAATCCAGCTATTTTTTCTTAAGTGCCCTTATCAATAGTCGTTACTTATCTAGTTGGGATAATATTTATTTCGACACTACATCTCCCCCACCCGAACATACTGTTTTTGCCAGTTAATTTTTTATAAAATGACACCTATATTGGTGTTATCAAAAGTTTTTGAAGCCAATTTTAAGGCATTGAAAGCGTATTTTTTTAATTTAAAAAAACAGTAAATAATGAAAGCACATACCAGAGAAACTCAGGCAACATTGACGCCTGAAAAAGCATTGCAATTTTTAAAAGAAGGAAATGTAAGATTTCAAAATAATTTAAAAGCCAATAGAAATCTTCTAGAACAAGTAAATGATACTAGCGATGGCCAATTTCCATTTGCAACCATCCTAAGTTGTATTGATTCAAGAGTATCGGCAGAATTGGTTTTCGATCAAGGATTGGGAGATATCTTCAGTATTCGTATTGCAGGAAACTTTGTGAATGAAGACATTCTAGGAAGCATGGAATTTGCTTGTAAACTTGCCGGATCAAAACTCGTTCTTGTCTTGGGACATACAAGTTGTGGGGCTATTAAAGGGGCTTGTGATAATGCTGAAATGGGAAACCTTACCGCACTTATTTCAAAAATTAAGCCTGCGGTAGCTGCGGTAACCGAACCAAGCGATCCGGAATTAAGAAATTCCAAAAATCTTGATTTCGTAGACGAGGTAGCCGACATGAATGTACATCAAACCATTATGAATATAAGACAGCGAAGTCCGCTTTTAAAAGAAATGGAAGAGAAGGGAGAGATAAAGATCTCTGGCGGAATGTATGATGTGAATGACGGATCGGTTACTTTTTTTAACGATTAACACTAACCACTATGAGTAAAAGTATATTTTCAAATTTACGAGGGAACCTTTTCGGCGGAATCACAGCCGGAATTGTCGCTCTCCCTTTGGCACTAGCCTTTGGAGTTCAATCGGGTTTAGGACCTGATGCAGGTCTCTACGGAGCTATTTTTATAGGGTTTTTTGCATCTCTTTTTGGAGGAACAAATACACAGATTTCCGGACCAACAGCACCAATGACCGCGGTTTCTATGGTAATCATTGCAGGTATTATAGCTGCTAATAATGGGAGTGTAGAAAAAGCATTGCCGTATATATTATTAGTCTTTTTACTTGCTGGATTAATGCAGATTATTTTAGGATTAGTAGGAGTTGGTAAATACATTAAGTATATACCCTATCCTGTAGTGTCTGGATTTATGACTGCTATTGGAATTATAATTCTGATTACACAAATTTTGCCTTTGGTAGGTTATTATACCAAAGATGATGCAGCTTATATTGAGAACTTTAAACCGCAGGCAGAGGAAGTTTTATTAGATAAAATTCTAAAAGAAGAAGCGGGTGAAGGAATTCTGGTTTTAGAAGATTTCAAAGAGACAATTAAGAGAGCAGAAGATATTTCAGAAGAAGAAATTTTGATGGAAGCAGCAACTCTAGCAAAGGCAGAAAGCTCGGGGGTTGTTGGAGCAATTAAAACATTACCGAGAGCACTTAGCAACATAAGCTGGCTGGAGTTTATTCTGGCCATGTTGACCATTGTAATAATTTACGGCTTTAAACGTATAACAACTGCAGTGCCAAGTACTCTGGTAGCATTACTAGTGGTTTCATGTGGGGCGTACTTTTTAAAACTCGATTATCAACCAATTCAACAGATACCCGGTGGCTTTCCCATGCCGAATTTAGACATGTTTACTAATTTTAGATTGGGACAAATTACCCCATACGTGTTTACAGCATTGACTCTAGCATTTCTTGGAGCAATCGATTCATTACTCACTTCAGTAGTTGCCGACAATATGACTAAAACCAAACATAAACCCAATCGCGAATTGGTAGGACAAGGTATTGGGAATAGTGTGGCGGCTATATTCGGTGGTATTCCAGGTGCCGGAGCTACCATTAGAACGGTTGTAAATATTAAATCGGGTGGAACTACCAGACTTTCAGGGATGGTAGCTGCAATTTTATTACTAATAATTTTATTAGCACTAGGACCTGTAGCTTCACAAATCCCTGCTGCCGTGTTAGCCGGAATTTTAATTACGGTTGGTATTGGAGTTATGGATTATAAAGGATTAAAGGCGATCCCTAACATGCCTAAAAGTGAGATCGCTATAATGCTGGTGGTACTGCTACTTTCTGTATTTTGGAATTTAGTCTATGCCGTGGGAATCGGGCTCGTTCTAGCTTCGCTTATCTTCATGAAGAAAATCGGAGATGTTACAGCCGCTAGATCGAAAGTGGTCCCTCTGGGAATTGCTGATGAGTTACGCCTACCGTGGAATGATGAAAATAATATTCCTGAGAGCCTTAAAGAGGAGGTTTTTATAAAACGATTAGATGGCCCGCTTTTCTTCGGAAATACTAGCGATTTTCAGGAACTGGCAACCGGAATACCGGAAACTGCTACGCATTTAATAATTAGAATGGGAAAGGTTCCTTATATGGATCAATCGGGCTTGTACGCACTGGAAGACCTGTTACTTAGACTAAATCGAAAGGGTGTGGTAATTGTCCTTGTGAATTTGCAGCAGCAACCACGAGTGATGATGGAAAAAATTGACATCATACCCGATTTGGTGGCCAATGAGCGAATTTTCGATAGTTTTAAGGAGACTATGAAATATATCAAGGCGAATGTGAAAGATATTGCCTAAATATAAAGCCCTGCATTAGCAGGGCTTTTTTTATCATTCTATAGTAGAATCATTTTCCTCATCCTCTTCTGAGTTTCGGAAGCCATCAACTTCTTCAAGAATATTCGGTAAAACATAGGGAGCAAGCATTGCTACCGGTTCGTATAAAACGGAATCTGCTTTCTTCTCTTCAGAGATCATAAAACCGCTAACACTTTCGGAAGCATTTACGAACATAAATATTACGCTGATAATAAAAGCAAATTTTAGTGCGTTGAACACACCGCCTAATAGTTTGTTTAAGAATCCTAAGGCTGCGAAATCGGCTATTTTAGTGAGAATTTTACCCGCAAGAGAGACCACTAAGACAATTACTAAAAATGTAACCGCGAATGCGACCAAATTAGTTGTTTGTTCACTCCAATCAAATGATTCAGAAAGGAAGGCTCCAGCATAATGTGAAAAATAAATTGCACCAAATACGCCGGCAACTAACCCCACGAGCGACGCTAAGGTAACAAACAGACCTTTTTTTAAACCTGTGTAGAAGGCAAATAGCAGAATTACACCTAAAATAATATCAACCACATTCATAAAATTCTTGTTTCAGTAAATATACTATTAATAAGGAAATTCCGAATTCCGAATTTTGGCTTTTAGACATTGTTATAAGTCGGACTTCTTAAAACAATCTTTCGTGACAGATTTCGGGCGTGTGAAATTATACTAGTATCTTTGCCGTTAGTTAAAAAGTTATGGCAAGAGACGAACAATTAAAAGAAAGATGGGAAGCCGTTGTACTGCATTTAAGCAACCGGTTTGCCGATGGGCAACGATTGGATCTCGATGCTATTATTTATCTGGTAGGAGTGCAAGAATTAGGGCAATTACATCGAAAATTTAAGAAAGACGAGAAAATCAATTTAATGCATATCGCTATTTGCCGTCTATTGGAGCCTTTTGGGTATTATGAGTTTGAATATTTTGATGAAGCAGGGTGGCCGCATTATAAAATATTAGAACAACTTCCCCCATTAAGAGCTGGGGAGCAAAGTGTATTGATGAAAGAGGCTATTGTGCAGTATTTTGTAGAAAAAGAAGTCATTGAATAGTAAATAAAATACGTAATTTTGCTTACTGAAAAATTCCAGAATGATTGATAAGATTAAAGAGCATATTACTACTGTTGAGGCGTTCAAAGCCACAAAAAAAGAAGAAATAGAAGCTTTCCGTATTAAATACCTCGGAAAAAAGGGTCTGTTGAATGAATTTTTTAGTGAATTTAAGAATGTAGCAAAAGATCAAAAAAAGGAATTTGGTCAGGCAGTGAATCAGCTGAAAAATGCTGCCGAGGAAAAAGTAAATGAACTTAAAATTTCTCTTGAAAGTAAGGAAGAGGCTAAAGGAGTCTATGGCGATCTTTCTCGTCCCGGAATGCCTTTGCACGTAGGTGCCAGACATCCAATATCTACAGTTAAGAATAAGATCATTGAAATTTTCTCAAGAATTGGTTTTAATGTTTCTGAAGGGCCGGAAATTGAAGACGATTGGCATAATTTTACTGCTTTAAATTTGCCGGCACACCACCCTGCACGAGACATGCAAGATACCTTCTTCGTAGAAACGAATCCCGACGTACTCCTGCGAACGCACACATCGTCGGTTCAGGTTCGGTATATGGAGAACAACAAACCACCTATCAGAACAATTTCACCGGGGCGCGTCTATAGAAATGAAGCTATTTCTGCCAGATCACATTGTTTCTTTCATCAGGTAGAAGGGTTGTACGTAGATAAAGGGGTTAGTTTTGCCGATCTGAAGCAAACGCTGCAGTATTTTACTACAGAGATGTTTGGCAAATCGGAAATACGACTTAGACCATCTTACTTTCCGTTTACTGAGCCTAGTGCCGAAGTAGATGTGTACTGGGGGCTGGAAACAGAAACCGACTATAAAATGACAAAAGGTACCGGATGGCTTGAGATCATGGGTTGCGGAATGGTAGACCCACAAGTACTGGACAATTGCGGAATTGATTCGAGTGAATATTCAGGTTTTGCCTTTGGTATGGGAATAGATCGCATTGCCTTGTTATTGCATCAAATTCCCGATATTAGAATGTTTAGTGAAAACGATATCCGTTTTCTGGAACAATTTAAAAGCACGCTTTAACCAACTTGTCTCCTTAGTTATTTCTTTCGATTTATTAGTTATGCGAAAAGATATAGAAATCCCAATTGCTAAAAATGTTCACATCGTTGCCGTTAAGGAATGGGACAAAGATTTTCTTGCGAAAACCTGGAATGTATATTTGGTAAATGGCAGAGAAGATACCATTGAAGCAGTTTTGGTGATGTCGCGTGGAAATAGTGAGGATCGTAAAACCTCTATATTAAGACACGGATTGGGTAGTATCGCATCCAGAACGGCGTCTAAAGTCGAATTCATCGCCGATGAAGTTTTAGGGTTTACAAATGAGTATATGGTTACTTTTTTTGCAGAGGGACAACTTTTTGAAAGAAATTTCACGTTTACACCTTTTAGTATTTCCGAAGAACGAACTACTTCGCTACCGGTTTTAGATGCGGATGGGGTAATCGCTAACTAAAAAAAAGCCCCGCGAATCGCGGGACTCATCAACATAACTAAACACGCAAAATTTGCAATTTAAAGATAGCTCTTAGCCCATTGTATAGCAATGATAGCGAGTCGTGCTTTATTTATGTAGAGTCGGTATTTATAAATTAAGACTATTGATGCGCAAGTTAAATAACTGAACAATAGAGAGTTATGTTATTTGTTTTTGAAAACTGAGAATAGCATTTCTATAGCATCCAATAAAAAGGTAATTTTAACCTAGACCAATCAGATAGAATTCTTTTTGAAATATTTACAGCTCATATTAATAAGCTTCTTCGGCCTTTCGGCCTTGGCTCAAGACTTTAATGAAAAGTTCTTAGAGTCGAAATCGTACGATTATTTATCCCTTTTGTACGATATGAATGTGGACGATACCTTAACAGCAAAACAAATAGCTTTCAGCTACATCAAAAAAGCCAAAACTGACAAAAACAATCTGGAGCTTGCTCGTGGTTATGAACAGTTAGCCTATGTTTCGCCATTTTCAGAAGCTCTTAAATACATTGACACAACAATAGCATTAACACAAAATAGCAATCATATCGACTACCCCGCGGTTGGATATTTATATAAATCGTATTATCAATTCTATAATGAAGCTTACGAAGAAAGTTTGCAAAATGCAATTTTGGGATATCAATCTGCAAAACAGAAAAAGAACTTAGAGCAACAGATTGCTGCACTGAACGGAATATCGGCAATAAACAGACTCTGGGGTGATCATCATAAGAGTCTCGAAACCGAATTTTTAGCCTTAGAGCTCGTATCACAAAATAAAAATAGTGAAGACGCTACAATTAACTTTTTAACAACACTTAGGGGAATTGGTTCAAGTTATGTTAGATTAAAACAGCCGGATTCTGCAATCTTCTACTTTAAGAAAGGAATTACTGAAGCGTTGAAAGTTAATGACTCGGTTTGGTATTACGATTTTGTTTCCCGTAGTGGAGAAGCTCTTTATATAAAAGGCGACTATATCGCAGCATTAGATAGTCTTAATAAAGGTCGCGACAGCCGAATTAGTTCAGCTAACTCCTATGCAACATATAATTATTACGTTGGGAGCATATATTATCAGCAAGGAAATAAAGAAAAGGGTATAGGCTATTTTGAAAAGGCAGATTCTATTTATGAAGTTAATAATATCCTTTATCCAGAATTAACTCAGGTATATAATAACTTGGTTAACCATTACCGAGCCGAAGGCAATCAAGAAAAACAACTAAAGTATTTAGATAAGCTGGTAGCTGTAGACGAGCGTATAGATATTAAACGTAACTATGTACGTGATAAAACCGACAAGGATTATGTGATTCCGAGTCTTTTAGAAGAGAAAGAAGCCCTTATTAAAGGTTTGAAAAAGCAAAATGTCATTTCTAATAATAAAACTTTGTGGGCGATAGCGTTGTTGGGACTTAGCGTTATAGTTCTCTTTTATTTCTTCAACCGGCAGCGAATTTATAAGAAGAGATTTGAAAATTTAATTTCAAATCAGCAGGATGAGGTAACAAAAGTTTCAGAAAAA
Organism: uncultured Ulvibacter sp.; assembly: GCA_965367015.1. Taxonomy (GTDB): domain Bacteria; phylum Bacteroidota; class Bacteroidia; order Flavobacteriales; family Flavobacteriaceae; genus CAXBES01. Next base: position 13,479 of record CBDUGY010000012.1, on the reverse strand, counting down.
GAAATAGCGAAACCTACCGATATTTCTGAAGAGATTATAGAAGAGATTTTAACTTCCTTAGATCGTTTTGAAGCGAAGAAAGAATATCTTTCTCAGGATATTTCCCTTAATGAACTGGCTAAAACTTTCGGAACAAATTCAACATATCTTTCGAAGGTGATCAACTTAAAAAAGGATAAGAACTTTTCGAATTATATAAACGACCTCCGAATTGAATTTACACTCAGAGAATTAAATCGGAATCCGAAGTTTAAAAAGTATACTATAAAAGCTATTGCGAACGAAAGTGGTTTTAAAAGTGCCGAATCCTTCTCTAAAACCTTTTATAAAAAACATGGTATTTACCCGTCATACTACTTAAAAAAACTTCGCGATTAAAAAATTTTAGTTAAGTTTTTCGGTTAGATTTTTAAATACTTTTTTTGGCTCCTTATTTTCGTAAAGAATTTCGTAAACCGCATCTATAATTGGGGTTTTCGCCTTTTTTTTCTTTTTCTTATTGTTGAGTTCGTAAGCGCTCTTGGTGGCGTAGTAGCCTTCAGCGATCATACTCATTTCCATTTGAGCACTTTTCACCGTATATCCTTTTCCGATCATATTCCCGAACATTCTATTTCTACTAAAAACCGAGTATCCCGTAACTAAAAGATCGCCCAGATAGGCAGAATCATTAATATCACGCTTCATTTTATGAACTTTCTTCACGTAGCGCTTCATTTCTCGAATTGCATTACTCATTAAAACACTTTGAAAATTATCACCATATCCCAAACCGTGTGCTATTCCGGCAGCAATGGCATAAATATTCTTTAGCATCGCGGCATATTCGGTACCCATTACATCATCACTGGTATTGCACTTAATATAATCGCTGCTCAGGGCTTCGGCAATGATATCAGCTTTTTCTTCATCGGCGCAAGCGATGGTCAAATACGAAAGCCGTTCTAATGCAACTTCCTCAGCGTGACACGGACCAGTAATTACTGCGATGTCTTTAAACGGGATATCATAATGTGTATAAAAATGATCTCCAACTATAAGACTGCTTTCAGGTACTATCCCTTTAATAGCTGAAACGATCACTTTCCCTTTCAAAGAAGCCGTAAGATTCTGTAATTCGGTATGTAAAAACGCAGAAGGAATTACAAACACCAAATAATCGGCGTATTCAACTAATTCATTGATATCGTTACTGAGTTTTAATTTCGAAACATTAAATTCTACCGAACTCAAATAATTAGGGTTGTGCTGTTGTTTCTTTATATGTTCTGTTGCATAAACACTGCGCATATACCAGCCTACTTCATCCAGATTTTCGCACAGCATCTTCACGATCGCGGTTGCCCAGCTTCCGCCTCCAAAAACTGCAAATTTTGGTTTACTCGACATATTCTTTGTTGATTACTTTCAAAAATAAGGAAATATGCGGTGTAAAACTCAAATAATTGGCATCAAATTTCAAGGCAAATCAGGCTGAAAAATCACTTCAATTTCAAATTAGTCAGGGGTCTTTTAACTTCTTTTCTGGTACAAATCATGGTAATAAAATATTTTGCACCCCCTTATAAACTTTATAAACAACTGATATACAATTAATTATATTTTTGGCATAGCTTTTGGAATTCCTCTTATAGAAATTATAAATGATACGTTATGAAAACACTTAAACTAATATTCGGATTTGCAGTAATAGCAACCCTCTTTACTTCTTGTTATCAGGAAGTAATTGTAGAAGATATTCCACATAATGATCCCACACCGGCGATCACCTTAGCCGAGTTGGTTTCATCGTATGAATTATGGTACGTTGATATCAATCGAAGTACAGGTGCAAATTATATTCCATTTATGCAGATCGCTTTTACCATGTCATTTAGAAATGGTACTGTGTTTGCAAATAACAATCTAGTTGGAATTGGTGATCAGGGAAATGGCTTCGGAATAGATATCGGTTATTACGACACCTATCACTTCGATTTGGACATTTCGCACGATATCGATGGTTTTCACAGCTTCGAAGTAACGCAACTCAGCAACAATGAAATTGAACTATACAATCGTTCTTTGGACGTTGCCTATGTGCTCGTAGGATATCAACGCGGGACTTTCGATTACAATAAACTTTTCTATGAAAACATCCACTATTTTATGCAGGAGTATGTTGCATGGGAGAAAACATATACGAGTGAGGTTGGAGCTATCAATGAATTCGATAACGAACAGTACTTGCAATTCCTTGCAGGAGGAGGAGATGGAAATTTCTTGAGCTCACAAGATCCTAATGGAAGTGATATTTACAACCTGTATTGGGATTACTCCGGAATCTATAATGTTGATGATGTTCCCGGAAATCAATACCTGAAATATTTAACACTAGATTATGACTATTTAGGCAATGAATATTTCGAGCTAAGCGTTTTAAATGATAGTAAAATTGAATTATATCACCCAATGTCTGGTACTACCTATGAGTTTACCGGAAGAGGATATATTCAGTATAAAAATAATGGAGGAAAGCTTCGCGAATCTAAAGCGACCATCGCTAAGCAGATGATCAAGATCAGTAAGTTTTAACCCTCAAACTATGCTCTGATAGAACGGAGATAGTATAATAAGTTTTTGGTTGGTTAGTGGACCGCTTGGCTAGTGCAAACTAGTTAGGCGGTTTTTTTAAATTTCGACAGAGTTGTTATAATCATTAAAAAAATCTTTAAGTGATATTTCGAAATAAGCACAGAGCTTACAAAGAGTTGTAAATGAAATATCTCTTTTTCCTTGTTCAATTCGACCTACATGAATATTTGTTTCATGAAAGCACTGTAGCTGACTCACACCTTTACTACTTCTGAGGCCTTTTATTCTATTTGCTAACCAAAGCAATTGGGCGATATTACTTTCACTTTTATTCAATGACACTAAGGTCATGGCAATAAGTAATCAATACAATTACCGTTCGGTAATTATTTTTTTGTATATTGAATTGACTTCCCAGTTATTTAAAGCATAATGAGACATGCCCTTTGCTAATTCAAGGGGTAGGATTAATGAATTTCAAGTTTCGATTATTAACCTTAAATAACCATAATTATGAAAATCAAATCAGTAATTTTTTGCTTGTTGTTTTTATCAATGCCAATTAGCTTGATGTCCCAAGAAACATTTGACTACGAATGTGCAACACCAGATGATAATACTTCAGACCTACAAGGTGTGCATAGCTATTCAACAGATCCTCAGTATTTTACGACTGCTCCTCCCATCGTATTAAATGTAGTTTTTTGGAAGGTGAATTCTCCTACGGGAGAATATACCGGAGTATTAACTGAAAATGATGCGCTTGCAACAGTGGCAAGATTAAATATTGTTTTTAACGAATTCAATATTTTCCTTAAGTATAGAGGATTTAATTCTTTTAATAGCCCCAGCAATGTAGTCATTAAGCGATGGGAGGATTTAGACGGAGACGGGAACTACAATTGTGAAACCTATCCAGGGAATGATCCTGACGGATTTATGATCGTTGATAGATGCCAGAGATACGATCTATGGAACTATGCATCGAATAATGGATATGAAGACCCAACAGCACTTAACATTTATATTCCATATTCAACCACAGGATTTGGCAACGCTGCTTATAGTATTGGCAGTAATCGAACCATCGTTCAACTTAATTCACTTGACCAGACAGGTTTATTCCATGAGGTAGGACATAATTTGGGATTGGCGCATACCCGTTCGTCCGGAGAACATACCACGCGAGAACCCTTTTTACCTGGCGGAACCACCCCTAATCCAGATTTTAATGCCACTACTTCAGGGGATCGTGTGGTTGATACTGCAGCAAACTCCGGCTTTAGACTGTGTGATGCCAATGGGCAAAATTGCTATCCATATATTACTGCAACTTGTGAGTATGATGGGGATGAAGAAGATGAAATATTCGTCCCATATGAAATATTCCATAAAGATGTTATCAATGCATTATCTAATGCCTATGAGTGTACAGAGAATAGTTTTACTCCTGGCCAAGCGATTAGAATGCGGGAGAAAATAGCAACTAATAGTAATTTAACTCCTCTTGTTACCGATGTAGCTTCACTGTACGAACCGTATGAAGGTGAGTATTATTTTTCAGGCCCCATACCACCGGTACGTAAACCCTTATTTCAGCCAGGTTTTGACTATCGTTTTGTTGAATGTCAAGGTCCTTATGCTCAACCTTCAGATTATAACGACATTTCTTTTTCATCTAACAATAATAATATTTTACTCGCAAAAAATAAGACAGAAACAGATTACGGCAGCATTACACATCCTAACCATTCTGCTATTTTAATTAAACACGAGATAGGCAATGTATTCTATCCACAAGCCAGAAAATGTTACGATAATTATAATAAGGCAGCCAGTGACGGGAGTGTAACAAGGTTTAATGATAATGTGTTTAATACCAACGTAACGATTACACCCAAAGACTCCACCGCAATTAACAATCAAAACCTAATACAGGATCTGCCTAATGGTCTCTACAAAATAGAAAAAAATTACGACGATGGTGCTACCAACGAAACCGTGATCTTAAAAGGAAATAATTAACTAACTTTAACCAAGGTATGTAACCGAATAGAACACATACCTTGGCTTTATTTTAAAAGATGAAAAATTTAATATTTATTGTTTTACTTACTTCTCTAACAGGATTTGCTCAATTTGGATCGCAACAGATAATCTCTGTTGAAGCCACAGCTCCACAGTCGTTAACAGTTGGAGATTTAGATGGTAATGGAACACTAGATGTTGCAACAGTGACTCGCTTCGACAATAATGTTTCATGGTTTGCAAACGAAACAGGCACAGGAGATTTCAGTTCTTTGAATCTTGTAGGACTGTTGGATGAAGGTCGCGGTATTCAAGTTTCCGACTTAGATAGTGATGATGATTTTGATATTTTAGCGACATCGTCTCTCCTAGATCTGGTTGTTTGGTATGAAAATTTAGATGGTTTGGGGAACTTTAGTTCGAGACAAATAATTGACAATAGTGCAGATGGGGCATATTCCGCAATTGGAGCGGACATTGATGATGATGGTGATATAGATGTAGTTTCTGCTGCCGATAATTCGGGTCTCGCTTGGTATGAGAACTTGGACGGGCAAGGGACTTTTAGTACTCCAATTGTTATTTCAAATCAAATCAGCAACGCTCGATCAATAGTAGCCAGAGATATCGATGGGGATGGAGATTTGGATATTGTTTCCTCTTCTTCGGGATCTGTAATTGTTTCTTGGTATGAGAATATGGATGGGCTTGGTACTTTTGGTTCTCAAATCCCTATTGGAATCCCACAAGTTCCTAGTTCTACTTTGTCGGTTTTTGCAGCCGATCTTGATGGTGATACGGATATGGATGTAATAACGGGTTCTGCCGGAGATAATAAAGTGGCTTGGTATGAAAACTTAGATGGGACGGGGTCATTTAGTAATGTACGGCTGATTTCTAATCAACCGCAATCGATACGTGCAGTTTTTAGTGCTGACCTCGATAATGATGGGGACATTGATGTATTGTCGGCTTCTACTGGCGACAATATAATTGCCTGGTATGAAAATGACGGCACTGGCATTTTTGGACCGCAGCAGATTATCTCTACCGAAGTTTTGAGTCCGAGAGACGTATATGCGGCCGATATTGATAACGATGGCGATATGGATGTGCTATCTGCTTCGCAAAACGATAACAAAATTGCCTGGTACGAAAACCTGACTATTTTGGGAATAGAAGAATACACCACCAATCCTATTAGGGTTTATCCTAATCCGGTGAGAGATATTTTAAATATTAAATTGACAAAGAATACTCAGATACAGCAACTACGCCTCTTTGATGCTTTGGGTAGATTGGTTTTACATAAACAGGAAGATCTTCAACAAATACAGGTTGCAGGCTTACGAAAGGGAATGTTTTTTCTTCAGGTTGAAACTAGTGAAGGAATTTTTACAACAAAGGTTGTGAAGCAATGAATGGGTTAAATAAAATCACTTATAAAAACGCATCTCATCCACATATTTCCAAACAGCCTCCGAAAGCATGGGTCTAATGTTCTTCTCTTCTTTTATGGCCTTGCGAATAAAAGTGGAGGACAGCTCCATAATAGGCGCATTTACTTTCGTAATAGAAGGATGTGATGCATCTAAAACCTGAGAACCGCTTGCAGCTTCAGAAATTCGTGGATATACATAAATTTTATAGCGCTCAAGAATCACCTCATAGTTTTTCCACTTATGGAAACTCTTTAAGTTATCTTCCCCCATAATCAGGCAAAACAAGGCCTCGGGATATTCCTCCTCCAAATGAGCCAAAGTATTCACCGTATAGTTGGGTTGTTCCATCCCAAATTCTATATTACTGGCTTTTAATTTCGGATAGTCTTCTAATGCAATACGAACCATGGTGAGACGATGTACATCGTCTAATAGAGTCTTTTTCTTCTTATGTGGATTATGAGGCGTTACTACCATCCAGATTTCATCCAGATCACTAAACTCTACCATATAATTGGCAATATTCAAATGCCCAATATGTATGGGATTGAAAGTGCCAAAATAAAGTCCTATTTTCTTCAGATTACTCACTTTTTATACCTCTTCGGAAGTGTTTTTAGGTGCAATAAATTCTGACACCAGATCTTTCGCTTCTAATAACGCTGTAGTTAAGTCGTTGTTTTCGATGATATAGTCAAATTGAGGTGCCGTAGCCAATTCAACTGAAGCTTTTGCAATACGCATGTTGATACGTTCGTCACTTTCTGTTTTGCGCTTTTTAAGGCGTATTTTCAATTCATCGATACTGGGGGGTTTCACAAAAACCGCCAATGTTTTTTCAGGAAATTTCTTCTTGATCCGTAAACCGCCAACCACATCAATATCGAAGATAACGTTCTTGCCCATTGCCCAAATGCGTTCAACTTCAGTTTTGAGGGTTCCGTAGAAATTATCGCGATAGACCTCTTCCCATTCCAGAAAATCTCCATTTTTAATATGCTGTTTGAATTCTTTTAAAGAAATAAAATAATAATCCTCTCCGTGTTTTTCATCCCCTCTGGCCTCACGTGATGTCGCAGAAATTGAAAATTCTAAATTAAGTGCTTCCTGCCGTAATAAATATTGTACTATCGTAGTTTTACCACTTCCTGATGGTGCCGAAAAAACGATTAATTTCCCTCCCTTCATTACAATACATTTAAGGCTTGCTCCTTGATCTTTTCCAATTCATCTTTCATCTGAACGACCAATTGCTGCATAGGTGCAAAATTAGCTTTAGAACCAATGGTATTGATCTCCCGACCAATTTCCTGAGTGATAAAACCGAGTTTTTTCCCATTAGAATCCTCAGAATGAATATTCTCATTAAAATAATTCAAATGGTTCTCCAAACGCACTTTTTCTTCAGTGATATCGTATTTTTCCAGATAATACATTAACTCCTGTTCAAATCGGTTTTCGTCTGCCGATTCCTTAAGATCGCTTACGGCTTTCCGAAGACGTTCCTTAACGTTATCCATACGTTGAGGGTCAATCTCAATGACTTCATTCAGCAGAATTTTAATGTTTTTAGCACGTTGGATGAAATCTTTTTCCAAAACTGCACCTTCGTCGCTTCTGTACGCATTTATGTTCGTCAGCGCTTCATCAACTGCCTGTATAATGGTTTTAAACTCAGTTTCGTCTATTTCGTCACGCTCCGTTTTTAATGCATCTGGCATACGCACAGCCATTTTTAACAATTCAACATCATCGCCATCGGCAACTTTCCGAAGTTGTTTGATATATTGTTTTACCACGGTTTCATTAACTTCGGTTGTAGTTTCTTCACCGGTAAGTTCAACATAAAGATTAAAATCTACTTTTCCACGCACCAACGATTTCGCGATCTTATTTCGAATAACAAGTTCTTTTTCGCGGTAAGCAGATGGCACTCTGGAGTTTAAATCGAGGTTTTTACTGTTAAGCGATTTAATTTCTACCGTGATCTTTTTGGAGGGTAGTTGTACTACCGACTTGCCGTAGCCCGTCATTGACTGAATCATATACCTATTTTAGATTGGCAAAGGTAATGATTTTAGTGATGTATCATGAAGTATGTGAAGCCAGAAAGGGCTCATCGATAAATTCTAAGATTCTCTTTTCGCTATAATAGATTTTATTTGTAATGTGAAAACCAACATGTCCGCCGTATCTGGGTGTTTCTAGATAGATATTTTTTGCTTCGGAAGCAATGTCAAACGGGTAACAATCGGGAGATAAAAAGGTGTCATTTTTGGCGTTCAAAATGAGCACCGGATGTTTCACATTTGGCAAAAACTGAATACTGCTACTTTTTTCATAATACTCGTATGCATCTTCGAACCCATGCGCGGGGGCTGTGTATAAATTATCGAAATCGAGTAAAGTTTTAATCTGTTTATATTCCGCCCTGTTCATTTTTTCAGGAAATCGCGGCATTTTTCGTTTGTACTTTTTTTTCAGATCGTTTACAAAGGTTTTATTGTAAATCCAATTCTCATTCTTGATGAGAGATTCGAGAGAGCCTTTGAGCTTAAGAGGTGAAGAAACTGCGACTCCTTTTTTTATTTGCTTCGGAATCTCATTGCCTTCGCCGAGATATTTTAGCACTAAATTTCCACCTAAGCTGAAACCTATCAACGTAATTTCGTCGTAGCGATCTTTTTTCAGAATAAAGTCAATTACAGACACCAAATCATTTGTTCGACCAGAATTATACGAGCGATACAATAAATTATCTTCACCACTGCAACCGCGGTGATTCATTGCGGCTACATCCCATCCATTCTCTTTTAAAACCTTTCCTTGACCTTTAATATAAACTCGTTGTGCATTGCCCTCCAATCCGTGTAAAAGTATCGCGACCTTCTTTGTTTCTTTTTCTGAAAAAGACCAATCGATATCTAAAAAATCGCCATCCTGTAACAGCACACGTTCACGTTCCTGTATCAATTTGGGGATCGGACGTAATTTTGCCGAGTAAATTGTAGAAAAATGGCTGTTTTTGAATATTAAGGTCGGATTATGTTTGCTGGTAACTAGCGGCATTGACAGATTAAAAATTTAACAAAATCTAAAGAGAATTACTATGCAGGCATAGCAAAAGTAGGTTAAATTTGCAGAAAAAATTGTGATGTATACTAAAGATTTCGAAGTTCGATGGAATGATATAGATGCGAATAGGCATTTGGCGAATAGTGCGTATATAAACTATATGAGTCACACCCGATTAAGCTATATGCTTGAAAATGGTTTCGGACAAGAAAAGATGGTTGAATATAATATTGGTCCCGTTGTTTTTTATGAGCATATGTACTATTTCAAGGAAGTTTTTCCGGGGAAGCCTATTAAAGTATCTTTAGAATTAAAAGGTCTTTCAGAAAATGGAATGTATTTTTCCTTTCTTCATAATTTCTACGATCATAAAGGCAAGAATATCGCACGCTGTGAAATGATGGGAGGATGGATCGATCTTAAAACTAGAAAATTAAGAGACCTGCCATCCGAATTGTATGATAATCTCAACGGATTATCGAAAACAGATGATTTTAAGGTTCTAACCAAAGAGGACACACGGAAGTTTGCGCAAGTTCCAAGCGATAATGAGGCTTTAGGAATGGTTACACTATAAATTTTACTTTAAGGTTAACACGATTGGTATATCGCAAAGAGTGGTTTAGTTAGAATTTTTAACCTTGCGAGTCGTAAAAAAATTGTTCTTTAACAATTTTCCCATCCTTTACTTCATAAACACCAATTTCAGACATTGTACTGCGTTCTCCGCTGGGTTTATGTGTTGTATCCATTATATGACGAACACTAAACCAATTCTCGGCGACTATAGGTTGGCTTGTTTCTGAACTATGCACTTCGAAATTCTCTCGCCACCATTCTCCTTTTTTAGCAATTTCATCCATGCCTTTCGCCACGGGATTTTCTCCGGTTGGTTCTATGCTTACAATATTTGGACTATATAATTCTTGATAACAACGAGCCTCCTGACCGCTGTTGCACCATTTTACGAGATTATTCGCAACTTCTTCAGTTTTCATATGTGAGATTTTAAAATTAGGATACTAAAGATACGAATTAATGCTTCTTTGTAGTAATTCTTAATGCATTATAATTCACATAGTACCTATGCAAAATTACGGTGATATTGGTTTTGGGGATGTTTTCTTACGCGTAGAAAGAAAAACCCCCACAAAAATGAGTATAGCAGCCCCTACCCGCAGCGGTGTTAATGTATCTGCACCCATTACGATCGCAAAAATTGCGGCCAGTAAGGGTTGTAAATAGATAAAGGCTCCAATGGTGGACGGACTCAGTTGTTTGAGCGCGTAAATATTGAAGAGATAGGTCAGTACTGTGGTTCCAAGAACCACAAAAATAAGTTTCCAGACCGCATCGAATGAAAGTGATGTCCATTGAACCGCAGTGAATTCGGAAATACCAATAGGAAGATTCATCAACACTGCGAAAAGGAAAAAGAATTTCATTAAAGTGATTGAACTATATTTTCCTACTAACGGTTTAACTATTATTAAATACACCGAATAAGAAGCCGCGTTAACGACGAAAAGCATATTTCCCAAGGGAATATTTGGCGCATTGGGCTGCGTTTTTATTCCAAATAGAATTAATACAAGCGCACCAAGGAGTCCGAGGCCAATCCCAATAGATTTCATCCATGTAATTTTTTCTTTCAGAAAAATAGCCGATAGCACCAATAACAGCACCGGCGCTATGGTAATGACCACAGAACTATTAATAGGAGTAGAAAGGCTGAGTCCTTTGAAGAACATCAGCATATTTAGTACCATTCCGAAGAATGCACATGCAACAAAGAGAAACCAGTCCTTTTTTTCAATTTTTTCGGAAGGGTAGAAAATACTTAGGAGCCAGAATACAACAGCGGCGCCCGCAACTCGTAGCAAAATAAAACCATAGGGCTCTATAATGGTTGGCATTAACCCTTTCGCGATAGTATGGTTAATGCCATAAATCGTACTTGCAGCGGTGGCTGCTAAAAGAGCTAGAATGCGTGGATTCATTCGTTATTTTTTGAGAGATTTCTTGGCAGCTTCAACAGTTTTTTTGCTGTTTCCAATAAAAATTTCGTCGTTATTGATAATCACCGGGCGTTTGAGAAAAGTGTAATGTTCCACGATAAGATTTTTATAATCTTCGTCTAGCAGAGTAGAATTTTTTAAATCCCGGCTTTTATAAAGTTGAGCGCGTTTGCTAAAAAGCGACTCATAATCTCCCGCCAGGTTTTGCATCTCTTCCACCTGTTCTTCAGTAATACCTTGTACTTTTATATCCTGTTTTATAAAGGATTGAGGGAGTTCTAGCTCTTCCATAATTCTTTTGCATGTATTACAGGTCGACAGATAATATACTTTTTTCATTTCCTCGTTTTTTGATAGAGATTTAAAAACTTACTGAAGATCAAAGTTTAAAAATTCTTTTACATTGTCCAAAGGAATCTTTAATTCAATTGGTCCGGCAGCATAACTTGCTATATCGTATTGATTGTAAAACAGAATAAGTGAGTTTTCCGCGAAACCAATACTTTCAGGCAGTGTAAATGTTTCATTCTCAAACCAGAATCCTGTAGAGTTTACTGAATCATTTTGGGGAATATCGTTTGCGTCTTTAAATTTTTTCTCTGCAAACTTTGTAAAGGCGCTAATATCCTTAAAAAGTGCTTCAGAATTAATCTCCACGCCGGTTTTTGGGTCAATGTTTAAGAAAGTTGTACTGCCATAACCGTGTGCTCCTCCGGTATACAAATAGTTTTTTAACTCAATAGATATAAGCTTTTCGGAGGTAAAATTTTCTGAAACATTTATCTGCGCGAAATATTCGGCAGCCATATCGGGAAATTCTGCGCTGTGTAACCGATACGTTTTGATGAATTCTTCTGAAGCAAGGGCAATACTTGTAGCCGACGGCTCGCCTTCATCAAGATTTAACGATGCGATGATAAACCGGTTAACGGCTTTGTTTATTTTTTCTGAAACTTCAGTTTCACCGAAGGCTTCAATATAATTGATAGTTATTTCGGGACAAGCTACATTTTTGCAAATCTCTAAAGATTCTTCCGTAAATGTTTCTGAAGCTAAGATTAAGGGTAAATCCTGTTTACAGCTTGTAATTACAGCCAAAAGGATAAGTAGGGATAAAATTCTGTTATTCATTCGTTAAAAATACTACAGATTTAATAATAATACTTTAATCACTTACTTTTGTTTCTAAATTTTTAAAGGAAGTGACTATCTAAGATAAATTAGAAAATTATCCGCGATAAAGAAGGGTTTCCTGAGTCTTCCTTAATCACAAATACATTATACTGATGAAATTCAACACAAAGACGATACACGGAGGACAACATAACGTAGATCCAGCTTACGGCTCGGTAATGCCTCCTATTTACCAAACAAGCACTTATTCTCAAACTACCCCGGGTGGGCACAAAGGGTTCGAATATTCTCGAAGCGGGAATCCAACGCGAGCGGCCTTAGAGCGATCATTTGCGAGTTTGGAGAATGGTAAATTCGGACTAGCCTTCGGAAGTGGTCTCGCAGCAATTGATGCAGTTATTAAATTGCTTAAACCCGGAGATGAGGTAGTCTCAACCAATGATCTTTATGGGGGTTCATATCGTTTATTTACAAAGATCTATGAGGACTTCGGAATAAAATTTCATTTTATTGGTATGGAAAACGCCTCAAAAATTGAGGATTATGTTACCGATAAGACGAAACTTATTTGGGTTGAAACACCAACCAATCCAATGATGAATATAATCGATATTAAGGCCGCTGCTGCGATATCAAAAAAACATAATGTACTATTAGCCGTAGACAATACCTTTGCTACTCCGTATCTACAGCAACCATTAGACTTAGGAGCAGATATTGTGATGCACAGTGCTACAAAATATTTAGGGGGCCACAGTGATGTAGTGATGGGTGCTTTGGTTGTGAAGGACAAAGAACTTGCTGATCGTTTGTATTTTATACAAAATGCCAGCGGCGCGGTTTGTGGACCACAGGATAGTTTTTTAATGCTGCGGGGAATTAAGACATTACACGTGAGAATGCAGCGCCATTGTGAGAATGGAAAACAGGTAGCTGAATATCTGGCAACGCATCCTAAAATAGAGAAAGTTTATTGGCCGGGCTTTGAGAATCATCCTAATCATCAAATTGCTAAAGAGCAGATGAAAGATTTTGGCGGAATGATCTCTTTTGTGACTAAGGGTAACGATTACGATGAAGCTATCAGAATTGTTGAAAATTTAAAGGTTTTTACCCTGGCTGAAAGTTTGGGTGGAGTAGAAAGTCTTTCAGGGCATCCTGCGAGTATGACACATGCGAGTATTCCGAAGGAAGAAAGAGAACGCACC
>CBDUGY010000011.1:0-38189 GCA_965367015.1 uncultured Ulvibacter sp. | reverse complement strand
GTTGCTAGTACTTTTGTTTTGGGAATACTATCTTCAGGAATTTCCATGATATTTCGGTCTAAAACAGTAAAATCGGCAAATTTACCTACCTCTATGCTTCCTTTTTCATTTTCCTCGAAATTCGAATAAGCCGCCCAAATTGTCATTCCCTTCAATGTTTCTTCACGCGACAAAGCTTCTTCTTTTCTGAAGCCACCTTCCGGATACTGTTTCAGATCTTTTCGCGCTACGGCCGCATAGAATGTGTACATCGGATTAACCTGTTCTACAGGGAAATCGGTTCCCAGGGCAATAACGCCTGCCTTATTTAGCAGGGACTTCATTGCATATGCACCTTTTATTCTTTCCGCACCAACTCTATCTTCTGCCCAATACATATCACTAGTGGCATGCGTAGGTTGAACTGATGGAATAATATTATTTGAAAAGTATTTAAAATCGATAGGAGTTATGACTTGCGCATGCTCGACCTTCCATCGAGCATCACTTTTTTCTTTTAAAGCACTATTGTAAGCCCGCAATACCGCAATATTAGCAGAATCACCAATGGCGTGGGTATTCATCTGATAACCGGCAGCCGCTATGCGTTTCGCCAAAGCTACTAGATCACTTTGATTCGTTATCATAGCACCAAATTGACCAGGCTGATCACTATAGTGTTCTCGCATGGCTGCACCTCTAGAGCCCAAAGCTCCATCGGCATATACTTTCACCGATCGAACATTGAGTCGATCTGTCTTAATAATTCCTTTTTCATCCAGAAAATAATCTAAGTTCTCCGGATAATTTGCAGCCATAGCATATATACGCAGAGTCATTGCTCCAGCTTGTTGTAAACTATCAATTGATTCTATTATCTCGCGACTCAAACCAGCATCATTTACAGTAGTGAGGCCCATTTCCAGGCATTTTTTTTCAGCGTCCAGTAAGGCATTTATTGCAAAATCCACACCCGGTTCAGGAAAAACCCCATAGATTCCCTCTCTAGCTCTATCAATTAAAACACCTGTAGGTTTACCGTCTTTAACAATCACTTCGCCTCCTTCCATTTTTGAATCTGCCGTAATATTCGCGTGTTCAAGTACCATTGTATTAACGATTGACGCATGTCCATCAACGCGATTCAACGAAACCGGAATATCGGGAAAAAGAGAATCAAGTATTTTGTTCGTTGGAAATTCCTTTACCTCCCAATCGTTTTGATCCCAACCGCGACCTAGAATATGATCCATTTTCTTTTCTTCCTGAAAAGCCACTACACGTTCAATAACTTCTTCGAAACTTGTTGTACCCACCAGATCAACATATTGAAGACTTGTTCCTAAACCGTATAAATGTGCATGGGCATCAATTAGGCCGGGCACAATTGTTCGACCCTCGGCATCATAGGTTTCGGTGATTTTGTATTTCAGCTCTAACTGTGGCTTAAGGCCAATTTCGAGGATTTTTCCATCTTTAACCACGAAAGAATTCGCTATATCAAAATTGTTATTAACGGTATAGATCTTAGCATTTTTTACCAACAAATCTGCCGGAATTTTGTCGGGAGCACATGAGGCTATGACTAAGATGATAAATACTGAGAGGATCTGTTTCATTTTTGGTCTTTGAGTGTTTCCGTAAAAATAAAGAAAGCATCCCAATTTTGAGATGCTTTCTTTATTATGTTTTCAGTTCTTAATCAGTTTAACTTACCAGTCAAATTTATAAGTAGCCCCTAACAATCCCTGAATTCCTTGCACCGGATAATTAGCCCATTTTTCATAATTATCACTTAATAAATTGCTTCCCTTGGCAAAAATCGAAAGGCGGTCACTAACTTTATACCCTAAATGTAAATTTAAATCTAAATAAGCATCGAGTTCAATTTCAGTTTGAACCGGAACTGCGATAAAGGTTGAATTATCCACCAAAAGGTCTTTGCGTTTCCCTACATAAAAAACTGATGCACCTCCATATATTTCTTCGGTGATATTGAAGTTCGAAAAAACCGTTAATTTTAAATCGGGTAAATTCCATGCTTCTGCCTGGGAAGAAGTGTTGTAGCTATTAAAAGTTCCATTTACACCTAAGGCGAACATATCTGTAACCTCAACCTTCAATTCCCCGAAAACAGATAAGGTCTTTAAATCATCATATACCACCTGGAACGAATTGCCCTGCTCGTATCCTCGCGAATTAGCCAGCATGCCGCTATATGTATTTAACCGAAAAAGTGCCTTATTCTCCTCATTGGCAAAAGATGCCCTCACATTATAACCTATTGAATTGGACAACTTTCCTTTTAAGCCCCCGAAAGCATCATATAGTTTGCTGGTAGGAACAACAGTTAAAGTAGGCGACACATACGGGTTCAATTCTTTAAAACCGTAGTATGTGTTTTCGACCAAATCTCCTTCCGTTCCTCCATAAACGATTAATAATTCGTCTATAAGTCGGTAGGAAGCATTAATCCGTGGATAGATAAAGAAATCGGTATTGCTATTCTCATTATCAAGTCCTAAAAATGCACCCACTCCCAAAGAGACCGTAAAATCTTTGTCGACATACACCAACGAGGGCAGGATTCCGGCGTTTAAATAGCTATATTTTATCCCTTCATTACCCAGATACATTCTGTCAAAGTTTCCGCTTAAGTACTCAACATCTCCATCTACTTTTAAAGTAAAATCTGAAACCGGAAAAGAAAACTCCGGCAATACTTTCACATCAATTTCTGAAGAGGCATAAGAATCGCCGGTATATCGAATGTTTGCCGAAAGCTTTTCGAAAAATGAATCTTCTATAGCCAAACTCCCTCCCACATAACCGCTGAAATAACTTTGATTGATATCGAAAGCATTCAAAAACTCATCGGAGGCTGTATTAAAGAAATCATTAAATCCGTAATAATTGAATAATTGATGCTCTGCTCCCGCGTCCAATCTGTATGTCACATCCTTTTGTCTGCTACTGTAATTCACGTCCAGGCTGGTATCGTAGAACTTATTATCCACACGCACACCATCAATATCTCCCTGAGCCGAATTATGTCGGAAAAAGAACCCTGCGTTATCGGTTCTGCTTATCTCGAAATTACTATACAGTTCTCCAAGAATAGTGGTATAGTTTCCGAAGCCAAGTGTAGCGTAATTATCGTACAACTTCATAGGTTTTACTTTTTCAACAGTAGCCGCTTTCCCTTTTGCAGGTGTAAAAGTTGAGGCGACAGGTACTGAAAATATGCTGTACTCTACTGCCTTTTTATTAGTAGTTATCGAATCATTCAATACAGGGGTTTCTTTGACTTTAAATGCATCTGAAATCGTAGGGGTATAAGGTTTTACGATATTAACCACCTCGGTTCCCAATTCATCCTCCTGCGCAATACTATTGTATGAAGAGAAAATGAGAATCGCTACAAGAAGCGCGCCTTTTAGCCTTCCGAATAGTAAAGATATTCTTGAATTTCTAATTATGTTTTTAAACACGATATTTCGCATAGATGTAAGGTTTTTTATTGCTGTAAGGTTTGGGGTACTAGTTATCTGTTTCTACAGAAGAATTAGTTTTAGATTCGGCGTTTTTAATTACCGCTAATTCAGTTTTTGCTTCCTGAACCACATCGGGATATTCTTTGAAGTTCGTGATCACACTTTCTAATATATAAGTCGCCTGATAAGCATCATCCAGCTTATAAAAATTCTTAGCCATCAACACCAGCCCTTTTGCACCGAAGTATTTATAACCGGAATAATCTTTCGCCAATCTTTGTACCGCAATATTCGACGCAGCATGCTGTCCGTTTTTATTTTTAAAGTACGCATCAAAATACAGAGCTTCAGCAGCCAATTGCCCGGTGGCTATTTTGGCAACTTCAGCGTAAGCCTTTTCTGCTTTGCCTTCATCGCCGGTTTTAATTGCAGAACGTGCAATTATTACCTGTGCATCACTTTGTATAGCATTATCGATCTTCGCATTTTGTAAAACCTTTTCTGCGTACGCCACAGCCTGGGCATAATTTTTCAATTCGTAACTCGCTTTCATACTGTTAGTTTGCGCAAAGATTATATTCTGCGGGAAATCTGCTTCAGTCTCTAAACGCTTTAAATTCTTTAACGCATTTGCGTAATCTTTCTTTCCTAAATACAATTCTGAAATACGTGCCAGAGCTTGCTCGGTAAACTCGCTGCGTTCTTTCCCAACTACAAATTCAAAATGCGGAATGGCCTTATCGCTCTTTTCTTCAGAAAAATAAAGCTGCCCTAAATAAAAATGGGCTTGGAGCGCGTGATTTCCATTAGGAAACTGCTTTAAGTAATCTTCAAAACGGCTAATTGCCTGACTCGTCTTATTTTCTAGATAGGGTTGCTCTGCCGCCTGATAGGTAGCATCATCTAATTCGGCATCTTCTACCTCCACAAAATCTAAGGTATTTACCCAACTTGCATATTCATTTACTCTTCCCTGATCTATGTAAATAATTTTTGCCGAAGATACCGCGGTCATCGCTTCCGGAGTAGATGGGTAATCATTTGCCACACGTTTAAAAATGCTAAGCGCTTCACCGCTTTTACCGGTATTATCATAAATAAGAGCCTTTTTTAAGAGGGTACGTGAAACATAACTGCTCTGAGGTTGCTCGCGAATAAGACGATCGTATGTTTTTAAGGCCTCGTTATTCTTATTTTGTGAAACATATGTATTTCCTAATTCGTAAAGTGCATCATCCCTGTAAACAGATTTCGGATACTTGCTGAGAAATGTATTTAATTCTTCCACTTTTTTGTCGGTTCTATCAACGAAGCCGTAGCTAATTGCCTTCTGAAATTGCGCGTAATCATTATCGGATGTACCCAGATCGATCGCAGCATTATAGTTTTCCATCGCCGGCCAATACTGGCTTGTTACAAAATAACTGTCGCCTAATCTCAGGTAAGCATCCTTTTTGCGCGCAGCCTCTGCATTGGTGGAAGATGTGTACTCCTTAAAATAGGTGATCGCCTCAGGGTAATTTTTTAATTTAAAATGATTGTAAGCAAGGTTGTAGCTACTGTTTTTTATCTCGGGAGTTGATTTAGCTTCCGGAAACTGCAAAAATTGCTTGTAGCCAATTAAGGCTTCATCGAATTTTGAAAGCTGGAAATCACTTTCCGCTTTCCAATAGGTAGCGCGCGCTTTAAAACTTCCGTCTAACGGTTCCTTTAATGATTTATTGAAAAAGTTAATCGCATCGCTGTACTTTCCGTCGTTATATAATTCAATTCCGCGGTAAAACGCCACTTTTTGGTACGCCAGCTTATTTTCGAAACTCTTGTTGTTTTCAAGCAGTTCCATCGCTCCCTTATAATTCTTAGAAGTGATGTACGAATCGATGAGCAGATCTTTTAAAGTCTCATTATTTTGGTTATTAGGATACTTCTCAATAAACGATAATAATACTTGCGGAACACTTTGATAACTATTACCGATCTCATAACTCAGTTTGGCATAATTAAGCCATGCATCTTCTTGAATTTCGGCACTAAAATCCATTTCTGAAGCATTTTTGAAGGCATTTAGAGCCTGCTGTTTCTTATCGAGCTTTAAATAGGATTCTGCTAAATGATAATAAGCATTCTGAGCTACAGAATTTTTTCCATCAATGATTTTATTGAACTCACCTATGGCATTCTGGTAATCTCCTTGCTTGTAATACGCATAGCCGAGTTGATAATAATCGGTATTGTTCCATCTTCCACGTGTTCCTTTGTAATCCTTTAAATAAGGAATAGCTTCCGAATATTTTTCAAGATTAAAATAGCTTTCGCCTATGATTTTCGACAACTGACTCTTTTCTGCCGGACTCGAAGCGTCGTATTGCTCCTTACCCATATCGATCGCTTTCTGAAAGTTTCCGAGTTTAAAATTCATATCGGCTTGATAGTATGAAAGTCCTTCAGCATAGCGCTCCTCACCTTTTACCTCTTCAAAAAGCTCATTAGCTTCTTCATATTCATCACCTTCGTAAGCGATGAATCCTAAATAATATTTAGCTTGAGAACCGTATTTTTCAGAATCACTTACCTTATTTAGAAATTTTTTAGCCTCGTTATAGCGCTTGCTTTTAAAATATGCATAACCATTGTTGAAATTGAAGCGTTCCATTTCACCCCGGCTCAAGCTCGTTTCATCTACTTTATCATACCACTTTCGTGCGTAGGAATACTTTCCCTGCTCAAAATAATAATTGGCAACATCTATAAATGCCGAGTTCCTTTTAATGCTTGTAGGGTAATTCTCTACGAATTCTTCCATTAACTGATCGGCGTCCTGCTGATTTAAGCGTACCGCGCAATTGGCGATATAGTAGGCACAATCGGCTTTTACCGTTTCCTGATTAGCCGTTTCCTTGATTCGCGTAAACAAACTTTGGGCAGCAAGAAATTGGTTGTTATTGTACAATTCGAGCGCCTGATTGTATTCCACCAAATCATTGGTGAAATTTGCTGTTTGTTGCGATAGAGAAGTAAATGAAATAAGTAGGAAAAGGGAAACGAATATGAGGTTTTTAATCATTTCTTTTTGGGTTTATTTTGAAAGTATAAAGATACATCTTGTGTTAATGGTCTGAAGAATGTGGCGCGAAGTTTTTAACATTTAAATAAACAAAATCTGCTACGATACTATAAGTTATTGTTTTTAAAGTTATTGCCTTCGGACAGCATTTCTCATGCGACTAACTTTCATAATAACGCAAGAAATGACCGATAATTATGTTTTAAAGAAGAGATTTTTCTTCGGAAAGATTTGCTTTCAAAAATAACCGTATTTTTATAATTGAAATTCGTAAACCGGAAACTCATGAAAAATTATATCATCATCATTATACTTTTATTTTCTTTCAACTCAATAGCACAACGGAATCCATTTAATAACATCACCGAGAAAAACGGAAAAATTGGTATAGGGACAGACCGCCCGGACGAGTTGTTAACTGTTAAAGGGAAAATACATACACAGGAGGTATTGGTTGATTTGAAGGGAGCTGTTGCACCCGATTATGTATTCGAAACCTATTTTGAAGGTGCTTCAGAGTTAAAACCTGAGTATGTTTTTCCTACGCTTAAAGAAGTTGCTGCTTTTTTAGCAGCCAATCACCACTTACCGGAGGTGCCTTCCGCAGGGCAACTTGAAGAAAACGGACTTGCCTTAAAAGAAATGAACTTACTATTGTTACAGAAAATTGAAGAACTCACTTTGTATACTATCGAACAACAACAACAAATCGATATTTTAAAAGAACGTGTTAACCAACTTGAAGACTAAAATAATTTGATATTTTTGCTCTCTGAAATATCGGAAGCCAACTCTGAAAATTCACAATACACAGCTTAAATCATAATTTCATGTCCCAACCTGTTTTATTATTAAAAGATGCATCAATTTTTCAGCGTGAAAACCTGATCCTCTCTGAAATTACATTAACCGTAGAAAAAGGTGAGTTTGTATATCTTATCGGTAAAACCGGTTCGGGAAAGAGTAGTTTTATGAAAACACTTTACGGCGATTTGCCGTTAACTAAAGGTGAAGGCAATATAGTGGGTTACGACCTTCCATCACTCAAAGAAAATGATATTCCTTTTTTACGCAGAAAACTTGGGGTAGTCTTTCAAGACTTTAAGCTTTTAAATGATCGAACTGTAAAAGACAATTTATTGTTTGTATTGAATGCCACAGGCTGGAAAGACAAAACGGCTATGAATACTCGAATTGATGAAGTGCTTGATAAAGTTGATATGAAAACAAAGAATTTTAAATATCCTTATCAATTATCTGGAGGGGAACAGCAGCGAATAGCGATTGCCCGAGCTCTGTTAAACAACCCCGAGCTAATCCTTGCCGATGAACCTACAGGAAATCTTGATCCGCAAACGAGTGTTGAAGTGATGGAAGTTTTACAGGAAATCAATAAAAACGGCAATACTATCCTAATGGCAACTCACGACTATGCGCTGTTATTAAAGTACCCTTCCAAAACATTAAAATGTGATGACGGACAAATATTTGAGGTTGTCCAAAAAACCGTATAGAAGAGAGGATTACTAAAAGTTTACTTGTCTAAAATACTTGGGTCCCTTAATTGCAATTCACACTTGCGCTCTAAGGAGGGATCGATTTTTAAAGAAATACTCCCAGATTCATTAGGTTTTAGCACCGTATTTTCACCAATTACAATTTGATTTTTAGATCGAAGATCAAGGGTCGCTTTATCGGTAAACTTTTGATTTTTAATGACCACCCTGGTTGAATAGGTAGTAAGTTTGAAGTCCCAGCGCATGAAATCCTGATTCTCGATTGTTACGGTTTCATTTTCAGCATACATTTGATACACCATTTCCACGGCCCGACCTGTATGTAAAATACCGGCACCATATAGTCCCTTGTAGGGTTTATTGGGCTCTATATCATCAATATTTGTAGATGTCATTTTAAGAATGCTTTCTACCTCGTTCGCGGGTAAACAAGGAGCCAATGAAAACATCAAACCGATACTACCGGTAATAAGCGGGGCAACTCCCGAAGTTTGCGATCCTTCACTAACATCCTCAACACCATGCAACACAAGTTCTCCATATCGGAATATTCCAACAGAAGGACCTAAAATATCAATATCTGAATTAAAATTTTTCATGCTATTTTCATAAAGAAAGGGTGTTCGAGTGGTATCGTTATCTTTAAAACCTCCTCTTTGCGAAATATATCCTCTGATATTATCAACATAATACATGCCTCTCTTACTTTCCTTTTTTGAAATATTATCTGAAAACTTTTCGTATCGATGCATGGCCGAAGAAACCGAAATTACGTTATCATATCCGGCAGGGTAGTAATATACTTGCCCTTTCGAATCGGAAAACTTTTTATTGTGACCAATTGCTACGACGATAGTTCCGTTTTCGAACATTTCATTGATAGCTTCTTGAGCCGTATCATATCTGCTAATTAATCCCCAACTGCAATTTATCACTTTCGCTCCCGCTCTGGAAAGTTCGACCAATTGCTCTAATGTCTTGAAATGATCGTAAGTAGTACCGTAAATACTACAATCGTAGCATATTCCGGGAATTCCGTAGGCATTGTTTCCCTGTGCCGCTGCTGTTGCGGCAACCGAATATCCATGTCCTTTTGAAAGTGGAGATTTTCTGAAGACTTTGGTTTTTCCTTTAAATTCTGTACTAATGGTATCAATACCGCCATCTGAAATTCCAATAATTATATCCCTTGAACCGGTTGTATAGTACCATGCTTTTGGAAGCCCCAGGTAATCTAAATAATCCAGATTAACCTGCGCGCCTAAATTGTCGCCAATGGTACTGGTAAGGCCGTAATCGTTAGGCTCAAAGATTTTTTTGTCATCTTCAGAGATGAGCTCTCCAAAGGTGAAAAGACTGCCGGTCTTTTCTAAGAGTTCCTCCATCAGCTCTTCATCATTCGCCCTAACAAAAAAGGTTCTTTTCAAATTCTCCCTTCTCGCATTTCGATAAGTCTTCTTGAAATCTAAAATTATGTACTCATCAAGTACTTCTTTAAGTCGCTTATTATTACCGGTGTAGAAAAGAGTGTCATTTTGAGTCCTAAACTCAGGCTCGAACAAGGTGTCCTTTGCGCGTAAATAAAACCATGCTTCCTCCTGAGCAGAAACGAGATTTGTTCCGAAGAAAATAAAAAAGATAATAATTGTAGCTCGGATCATATTCTTTTGAAGGATTTTAAATAGATGTATAAGATAGCAATTTTAGATTATTTCAACTATTAAGGCAGGGCTAGTATCGCAATCCCGCTAATAAAAATTCAAACTGATTTTTTATTCTTTAAAAAATGTATTTTTACGATAATATTCAATTATGCTCTCAATATTAATTCCTACATACAATTATTATGTTGCCCCATTGGTTCAAGAGCTTCAAAAACAGGCCACCGTTGCAAATATTGTTTTTGAAATAATTGTTATTGATGATGCCTCTTCGGAAAAGAAAATAGTAGAAGCAAATAACCAGATAAGCACATTTGCGAACTGCACATATAACATACAACAAAAGAACCTAGGGCGCACAGAAACCCGGCAAAATCTGGCACTGAAGGCGTCTTTTGAACTTTTACTTTTTCTAGATGCAGATGTTCGTCCGAAGCACCCTGACTTCATTGAAAGATTCGATTTTAAAATATTAGATTGGCAGCTTCAATTTGGCGGAATCACTTACAAGGCTGAAAGACCTGCCAGCGAAGAGATCCTACGCTGGAAATACGGCATGGCTCGGGAGAGCCTCAGTATTGATAAACGGATTAAAGATCCTTATCAAACGGTAAATTCGGGAGCTTTTTTAATAAAAAAAGAACTATTTCTGAAAGTTAATAGCAAATTGAAGTTTAAAAAATACGGGTTAGATAATCTCTTCAAACAGTTGCTTCAGCAGGAAGATGCCAAAATTATTCATATCGATAATCCTGTATACCACCTGGGTTTAGAAAACACAACGCAGTTTATTCATAAATCGAAGGAGGCGGTAAAAACAACCGTAGAATTAGAGAGTGAAGGTTTAATAAGCCATGATCGAAGACCCCTTCAAAAATCATATCTAAAACTCAAGAAACTTCGGTTGCTGGGAATATTCAGAGTACTGATGAAAAGTTCAGAGAAAATAATAGAAAAGAATCTGAAATCGGATAATCCATCGTTATTTTTATTCGACTTGTACCGGCTTCAATATTATACAGAATTAAAATCTAAAAAAGATGCCTAGATTTTCAGTAATTATCCCTCTGTATAACAAGGAAAACTATATCTCAAAAACGATTGAAAGCGTTTGTGCTCAGGTTTTCTCCGATTTTGAGTTGATTATTGTAAATGATTGTTCTACCGACAAGAGTTTGGAGATCGCAAAACAATATAGCGATTCCCGTATAACAATTATTGAACATCCCAAAAATAAAGGCCTTTCAGCATCCCGAAATACAGGAATAGCGAATAGTTCGGGTGAATATCTGGCTTTTTTAGATGCTGATGATATGTGGAAATCTGATTTTCTCGAGAAGATCGATTTTCTTATCAAAGAGTATGATTCTGCCGACTTATTTGCGACCAATTATGAGGTTTTATTAAAAAACGGAAAGTATCTTTCTATCGATTTTAATCTAACCGGGGATAGACCACACGGAATCATCGCGAATTTTTTTGAAAGTAACCTAACGCAAACAACTTATATTCCTTCCGGGCTTGCAGTGAATAAGAAGGTTTTTGAGAACATCGGAAATTACGATGAAAGTATAACCTACAGTGAAGATGTCGATTTTAATATTCGTGCGAATGCAAATTACAAAATGGCCTATCATAACGAACCTCTGGTAATCTATACCATGGCTTCTGAAAATCAGATTACGCAAAGCAGTATAAAGGGGAAAAAAGTACCCGATTACGATTATTACGAAAACTTATACCAGGGACGGAAGGATATTAAGAAGTATTTGGATTTTCAACGCTACATTAAAGCCAAACTATTTAAACTCTCAAACGACCCTGAAACCTACAGATCCCTGGTTGAGAAAATCGATTTTGCAAATCTTACATGGAAGCAACGCATTCTGGTTCGACTTCCTCGAATCTTACTTCGGAAAGTGACCGATTTTCGTTACTTTCTTCAAAGAAAAGGTATTGAAGTCAACAGCTATTAACGTTGCAGGTCTTGTAAATTCATAAATTTCAACCATTGCTCTCCAATGTGGTCGAGACTTAATAATTCAACACTGCTTTTTGCATTTGTCTTACAGTTGTTGTACATCTCATCTTGAAGACTCATCTTATTAATGGCTTCAGTCATCGCTCCAATATCTTGATCCTGTACGAGCAACCCGTTATATTCATGTGTAATAATTTCGTCGGGCCCTGATTTACAGTTATAGGAAACAACCGGAGTTCCCACAGCGAGACTTTCAATAAGAGTGTTAGGAAAGCCTTCAAATTTACTGGTTAGTAGAGTTGCTAAGGCACCTTTGTAATATGGGTATGGATTGTTTGTAAAAGGCACTAAATTGACATACTGCTCTAAATTGCTTTCTTTAACCAAACTCTGGAGTGAGTTTTTGTCAGGCCCGTCTCCAATAATTACCAGTTTTATCCCCTTCTTCTTGGCTTCAGAATTACCATAAGCTTCGATCATCTGATCGAATTGTTTAATATTATCTTTCATCCTACCAATGCCCAGAAAATAAGGCGCATCGATATTCAATGCTTCCTCTGACAAACGTTCTATTTCGGGTAGATCAATGGGATTATAAATTGTAGTTACATTCTTAAAACTAAACTCATCTTTAATTTTTTCGGCAATGGCTTTAGATACACCTACAATTCCATATGCCTTTCTGAAAATCTTTTCGGCATGTGCTTTATTCTTTGGAAAATAATAATTGATATTGAAACTATGAACACTTAAAATATAAGGGCTTTTATAGAGGTAATTGGTCAGAATTTCCTCCCGTCGGTAGTTTCTTTTGGTTCTAAAATCAATTATAAAATCGAATCGATGTTTCCTGAGATATTTCTTAAGCGCAATAATCCGTACTACTTTGTTTAGCACACCATTTGAGCTACTCTTAAGCCGACCTAAGTTAAAAAGCACTCCTGCATATTGGTAAGTTATATCGTCATTGAAGATAACGTGATGAATTTCAATACCTTTAGATTCAAAAAAAAATGACAACCTAGCTTGAACTTTTTCGGCCCCTCCTTTGCTGAGAATATCCCCGATAAGCGCAATTTTATAATTAGGTTGTTTCATGTCTTTAAAAAGTTAACTTTGATACAAATATAACTTTTATGAAGGTTTTATTGTTAGGAGAGTATAGTAGATTGCATAACACCTTAAGTGAAGGGCTCACGTCTTTAGGCCATCATGTAGTTATAGTGGGAGATGGAGATGGCTTCAAAAATTTTCCGGTAGACTTGAGTATTCGCCCAACTTCTATAGATAGATCCTTCCTGAAATATATAAAAGTTGGTGTATATAAACTCTTCAGATTTGACATTGCCCAATTGGAGAGAGCTATACGATTCTACCTTCATCTGCCCAAACTCAAAGATTTCGATGTTGTTCAGTTAATAAACGAAAGTCCGATAAAAACTACTCCCTCTTTAGAACGGTTTCTTCTTAAAAAAGTGTTCGACAATAATCGTAATATCGTATTGTTATCCAGCGGAGTTGATAGTATCAATGTCGATTTTATGATGAAAAAGAAGTTTCGCTATTCTTTGATGAATCCATATTTTGATAATCCTGAACTTGCTTCCAACTATCAATATATTCTAAATTATACCAAAGAGAGTCACCTTAAAACACATCGATTGGTGGTAGATCGAATTAAAGGTATTATAGCTTCCGATATAGATTACGTTCTTCCTTTAGAAGGTCATCCTAAATTTTTGGGACTTGTCCCAAATCCTGTCAACAGTGATAAAATTCAGTATAAGCCGTTAAAAATCGACCAGCAAATAGTTATTTTCCTTGGAATCAACATTTGGAATTATCATCCCAAAGGGATTTCTTTTTTCGAATCGGCACTTGAAGTTATTCAAAAAAAATATCAGGACAGAGTTAAGATAATTGTTGCGAAAAGCATTCCTTATAACGAATACATAGCGCTATATGAAGAAGCGCATATATTATTGGATCAGGTATTCTCTTACGATCAAGGCTACAACGCTTTGGAGGGAATGGCTAAGGGAAAGGTAGTTTTTACCGGCGCTGAAAGCGAATTTTTGACGCATTATGGTTTATCGGAAGATGAGGTTTGCATCAATGCACTTCCCGATACCGATTATTTAGTTGATAAACTATCTCGATTAATAGAAAACCCCGATCAACTTTTAAAAATTGGAAAAAATGCCAGAGCTTTTATAGAGAAGGAACACCATTATATTAACATTGCGCAAAAGTACGAAGCGATTTATGGTAATCTATAATTTGCGTTTATATTCTTTAAAAGCCGCGTATTCACGAATATAATCGTCTTCACGATATTCTTCGCTTACCAGCGATAGACAAACTGCTCCTGCCGAGAAATTCTCCAGTTCACGCCATATTCCATTCGGTATCAGCACTCCTTTATAGGGTCTGTTAAGGGTGATTGTTTTTCGTTCGTTTCCATCGTCCAACACCACATCGAAGCTTCCGCTTAAAGCAATTAGAAATTGTTGTAACTCTTTATGTGCATGCCCCCCACGGGTGGAATCACTGGGCACATCATATAAATAATAGACCCTTTTTATGGTAAAAGGTAAGATATCCTTTTCAACCACAGATAAATTTCCGCGACCGTCGGGATCACTAATTTTGGGAATATTAATAAGGCGGATATTTTTCAAGAGGGTCAATTTTAGTGTAAATATAAACGATATTTTTGTTTCACATCCTTCGGTGGATGGAAGTTGAAGCTATTATGGGGCTTCTTCAGGTTTTAGAAGGGTTTTTTGTTTTCTGAAATATCTCATTACCAGCCAAAACACGACTGCAAAATAAATCAAGTATCTGAGGAAATGCCCTATAACCACTCCTTCTACGCCATAAATATCTACTAAATAATTTGCAAAAACATAGAATAATACTAGGGAAAGAATTTCAGAAAATATAAAACTCCGCACCATTTTCTTGGCCAAAAATTGGTGTGCCAGAATTACCGATGCCAAACGAACAAAATCTCCCAGAAGTTGCCATTTAAACAAAGGCGCCATTTCATTAAAATCTATAAATACGTACTCAATAAACAAATGCCTGCTAAAATATATAACCAGCATTCCCAAAGCGAATATGGGTAAAAGTGTTTTATAAATGGAGAGTAATTCTTTAGTGAAATCTGTCTGATTTTTAATACTTGCAAACTTTGGAATTACGTATAGCGTAAAGATCGCTCCCGAGAAAACCATATAATTCTTTGACAAGGTTGTCATCCCTGTCCATATCCCTGCATCATCAAGACTCACCTTATCTGTGATAAAATTTCGAATTTCGATTTCAACCTGATTTAATAATACTGTTGAAACGAACGACATAAGTGTAAAGGCCAACAAGCTCTTAGCCATAGGGATCTTAAACCTCAACTTTGAAAATTGTACATAATCTCGAAGTACTTTTATAAAAATATACAAGAGCACCACTATTTGAATAACCGGCGAAATTGCGATAGCCACCAGTGCCCCATCGAGATTGTTATTGTAAAGTAAGACCAGCGTTGTCGCGGCCATCAAGAGATACGCGATCAACTCAATTTTTGCAAAACTCTTGTATTTCGAAAGTCCGTTAACGACACCATTAAACACTCTTTGGATACTAATAAATGGCACTACGACCGCTAATAATCGAATCACATAAGCGTATTCTGTTGTTGTAAAATAATACTCACTCAACCATTCTGCTCCAAAAAACAATACCAGAAAGGCTGTAAGACTACCAAAAAACGTAAATACAAAGGCAGTAGAAAAGAGGTTCTGTAATTGTTCTTTGTCTTCGCGATGTTCCGAAACATATTTTACGACTCCATTGAAAATTCCCAGGGATGTTAGTGAGGTAAGTTGTGCTAAAAGATTCCGAAGAGATCCAATTTTTGCATATCCGCCCTTCCCAACAATATCCGTTAATTCACGTTGTATAAAAAACGCAACCAAGAGTCTAACTACAATCACTCCCGCATTTAATGAGGTGATCTTAAGCAATAAATTGCTCTTTATGAAATTTGGTATTTTCAATTAGTATGAATTGATTGCTGCTATAACTTTACTCACTTGTTCTTTGCTCATCACCGGACTAATAGGAATGCTCACCACCTGCTCATGTATTCTTTCCGAAACCGGAAAACTCAGATTATTAAACTCCAAAAGAGCTTGCTGTTTATGAGGTGCAATTGGATAATGGATAAGACTACCTATTCCTTGAGTATTTAGATAAGTCGTAAAGTGCTCGCGATCTTCTACCCTAATCACGAATAAATGAAAAACGTGAGCCATGCTTCCATCATAGGTAGGTAAGATGATCTTTTTATTATTTATTTCTGAAAGATATCGGTTAGCAACGTCACGGCGAGCGTCATTATCGGCATCCAAATACGGTAATTTACAACTTAGGAAGGAGGCTTGTATTTCATCCAATCTGGAATTTATTCCAATGAACTCATTTTTATATTTTTCTGATGAACCATAATTTCGAAGTTTACGAATTATAGAAGCCAATATTGTGTCATTTGTCGTTACTGCTCCCCCATCACCTAGCGCCCCTAAATTCTTTGCCGGATAGAAACTAAAACCCGCAGCGTGGCCAAGGTTTCCGGCATTCTTATTTGTGTAATATCGAGCTCCATGTGCTTGTGCGGCATCTTCAATAACCAGTAAATCGTGTATTTTGGCAAAGCTCTCTATTTGATCCATAGGTGCTAACTGACCATATAAATGCACCGGCATAATTGCTTTTGTACGTGGCGAGATAGATTCCGCTAAGGAAACCATATCGAAATTATAAGTTAGAGTATCGGCTTCAACTAATTTTGGTTGCAAACCCACTTGTTTTATCGCCAAGATAGTGGCAATGAAGGTGTTCGCTGCAACAAGTACCTCATCCCCATCTTTTAATTTGCCAAGAATGACATAGGCTTCCAAAATTAATCGTAGTGCATCTAAACCGTTCCCTACTCCAATACAGTGCGAAACACCACAATATTGTGCGAACTCATCTTCGAATGCCTTTACCCGATCCCCGAGAATATAATAGCCCGAATCTAAAACAGCCTGAAATCGCTCTCGAAACTGATCTTCGAAACGTTCATTTATGGCATTTAAGTCTAAAAATGGAATCATAGAAGCACATCATTTAGCAGTGTATGGTTTTCGGTTTTCACTTCGTAAAAGTCGTGAATTATTGCTCTGCTACCAAAGCCCTCTTTCCAAGTAAGTAACCCTTCATTTACTTTTTCACCACTATTTTCATTCGAAATCCCAAAATCGAAATAATCCTTTTCAGAATATCTCTCATTTATCAGGTAGTTAAACAGATAATCGAGACTTCCCAATTGTTGCTTATCTTGATTTGCAGAAATATATTGGGCATGGGCTACTTTTTCAGTTTCGAAGATAGTGGTTCCCGCTACTATTTTTTCGTTGTGATACACATTGAACTGCCTTATTTTATTAGGAAAATGGTTCTTTAAGAGTTGAATTTCCTGTGCGGTATGTACAGGCTTTGCTTTATGCGTTGCCTCGAGATTCGGAATTAAAACTTCATTCCAAAATAGATCTAAATCTTCAACTTCTTTGATGACCAAATTATTCTTTATACCTTTTTTTATGCCTCGCAATCTATTAGACGAGTCAATCTTCAGTTTATGAGTTACATCGATAACAGTGGTTAGATCCTTTCGTGTTACTTTCGCTTTCATAATAAACAGTAAATAGTCTACTTCATCGCTTGGAAGACGATGATATATTTTAGGAAGCATTTTCAGATGCAACGCTTGGATGCCTTCCGAAGATAAAAAGCGCAATACTTCCTTAAATACTGTTAGTACCTCTGTGAATTTAATTTTTTTTGAAAGCACCAAACCGCCATAACTTAATCCCTGATGAGAAAACAACGCCCCTTTAGCAATATTTGCAGGCAGAACGGCAATTAGCTTTTGATTTTTATAGATCATTAATGAGTAGTCGGTAAATCTGTCGCTGTGATAGTCCATAAATCTGCGATCGAATAGAAATGTTGCGTTCTTAGCCGATGCAATAAATTGATTCCACTTTTCTTGATCCTCAACCGTATATTTTCTTATCTGATAAATAGCTCTGATTTTTAGTTTGGTACTACTTTTTATTGAATACAAATTCGCCCTTGTCATTTATCACTTGATAAACTGAATTATAAAACGAATTTTCATAGTGTAAATTATAACTCGAATCATCCTCCAGATTCGTTAATAGGGATTTGCTCTGCGAAAGATTGGCAAATAATATTCTAAAAAAGTTAACACTGGAAGTCAATTCAGTGTCGTATCCTTCTACCATGTTTCCGTTCCACTTAATCGCCAGTAAAGATCCGTATATACTCTTAATTTGATCAGGATTCTCAGTAGTGTACATTTCCTGATAGTTTGCGATGCCTACCCAGCCACCATGATCTGCCATAACCGCAATTATTGCCTCAGGATCCTTGTTAGAAATATAATTTACTGTTTCCTTCAACCAAACGTTTACTTCTTCAATTTTCTCGAGATAACTCTTTCTTTCTTCCTCGATTCTGGTTTCTCTCGGACCGACAAAATGGATATGATGCGGAAGCAGCTTTTCAACAAAAAAGAATTTGGCACCCTTTCCATTACTTTTTTCCATTGCAACTTTCAGATCGTCTAATACTACTTTTTTCACGTTATTATCATTGCTGAAATAGGGGATTTCTGATAGGTCGATATTATAGTAATCATACAATTTTTCACTTCGGTTTTGTTGAAAGTACTCATCCTGAACCACAAAATATGTACTATAACCATTTTTTTTGAAAGTATCGATCACCGGATTATCACCCACAATTACGTCTCTGGCATTGGGAACTTCGAGCGTATTGAAAAAACTTTGTCCGAAATAGTGATGTTTCATGGCAAAGGTCGATGCATTAGATGCTAAACTAGCGGGGTAATTACTTCTAAAATTATTGTAAACTTTAAAATCATTATGCTCCAGCCAAGCGTATAAATCACTCTTATAGTTATAAAGTTCACTTTCCATCATCGCCTTACTTGCATAACCATCGGGTTGAATTATATATACATTAGGTAAATTTACAAACTTGACGTCCTTCATATCGGTTGGAAATTGCAACCAATCTGAACCTTTATAATGCTCGTAAAGATGAACGGCATTCTTCAAAACAGGGATAATGGTCATTAATAGGATAAGGAGAATTATCTTAAAATGATTTTTATAAAATTTCAGAGATAGTAATACACTGGCTACTAGTATTCCCAACAATATCTTTTTCTTATACGTGAGATACATGGCCTGTGACATTAAAGCCGACACGCAGACAATTATCACTACAAAGATTATTTGTTCTCGATATTTTCTAAGAAGTTGACTATATCTAAATAACAAATAAAGCAGTAAAAAAACTACGAATGGTATTCCGAAGAAATACATCACAAAGTACAAACCATGCGACCAGGAATTGATTGCAGAAAAATTATTTGAATAGTAAAAAAGAAACGGATACAGGCCAATAACAAGAGGGTACAGCCAAAATATATTTCGAGAATTTGAAGAAAAGTCCTCCTTATTATAAGATTTGGTCATAGCTGGAACTCGGTCTGTTTTTTTATATATTTATTCTGTGACTTGTATTATGGTTTCTCAAAAACAATAGAACCCGTATCGTCAATATATTTATAAACGCCCTTTGGTGCACCTTCTCTTAGAATTACAAAACTGGCATTCTCCTGTAAATTTAACAAATATGACCTATCCTCACTTAGGAAAGAAAAGATAATTCTGAATACATTTACCGAACTCACTAACTTATCATCAAAAGCCGGGTTAGAATTATTTGGCCAATGGATAGCTAACTGACTGCTGAAAATTGAATAAATGATATCTCTATTCTGAGTTTTTGTATAAATCTCCCGAGTGTAATCCATACCCACAAAGCCACCGTGATCTGCCATTATTACAACAAGGCTGTTAGGATCCTTCTTTTTAATTACCTCTATTAATTCGGCAAGTTTTGCATTGGCAACCTTTAAACTCTCCAGCCATTTTTCCCGCTCTA
The DNA here is from genome assembly GCA_965367015.1 of uncultured Ulvibacter sp. Classification (GTDB taxonomy): domain Bacteria; phylum Bacteroidota; class Bacteroidia; order Flavobacteriales; family Flavobacteriaceae; genus CAXBES01. Next base: position 18,387 of record CBDUGY010000011.1, on the reverse strand, counting down.
TCTTTTTCCCTTCAGACGCTAATTGCCTATTCGCAATATGACCGGGATTAAAGAATTCAATAAAATAAAACTGACTCGAATCTTGAGTTTTTTCATGTACTATCTTCAATGTTTCAACGATATCTTTTTCTCCTCTCAAACCCGTGCTCATAAAAGGCACTTCACTGGTGGAGAAATTACTGTAATCAAAACCAATTTTGGGCTTATTTAAAAGGAGGTACGGTTTTTCAGAAATAAAGTTAGTTTTATATCCGTTGTTCTTCAACACATTGAGAACGGTGTTATTATTCATTATAATCTTTCTGGCATTAATACCTTCACTCAAGTCAACTCCTTTGCCGTAATAATGATGTTTCATCGTAAAAGTAGCAGCGTTCGAAGATAATGTAGTAGCATAATTGCTGCGAAAATCCGGATAAATTTTGAAATTATTTCCTAAAAGCAAATTTTCAAAATCAGGGTTTTCATGCGCGTAGTAGCCTTGCCGGATTTCAGAGAAATTTGGATAACCATCTGGTTGGATAAAATATATATTTGGCTTTGTTTTAAATGTCGCCTGAGCAATATTATCGGGCTGCAGCATCCATTCTTCAGAGACACTCATATTTCTTATTATAACCGGCATCAACGACAGCAAAGCAATGAGTGCAAGAATAAACTGGACAACCATAATTTTATGTATATGTTTGTACAGGAAATAAGCGAATACCACTGCCCCTACAAATATCGCAAGAGTAATTTTTTTTTCAATTCCGGCATAAAGACATACTTTCAGAAGAAGTAAAAACACAAAAACGTTTAAGAAGGGAATTAGATATTTTCGCCACTTACGTAGCTTGGAGAATCCAAAAACCCTGTAAGCAACTACAAATACTACAATAGGCAATACAATAAAGAGAGACACAAAATATACAAAGTGTGCCCAGGTATTTACCAACCAAAAATTATTCGAATAATAGAATACTACCGGATACAATCCGGCTGCCAGTGCTGCCAGTGCCGGGTAATCTTTGTCCCCCGACAAGAATTTTCCAATAAACGTATTTTTTGTTCTAGTTGGCATTGTACCTTTTAAAATTCATATTTCCGTTTTCATCCAGATATTGATAGGCCCCTCTGGGTGCTTTTTTCGTTATATAAATGTAGCTACTATCTTCACTTAAGTTGGTTAAATATTTATTTTCTTCACTTAGATACGAGAACAAGACCCGAAAAATATTAACCGATGTTTTTAGCTGCCCGTCATATTCCGGGGCCTCTCCCTTAGGCCAGTAAATTGATAAGATACTACTAAAAATCGATCGTATTCTTTCTTCGTCCTCTGTCTTTACGTAAATTTCATTGGCATAGTCGAAACCAACATATCCACCGTGATCTGCAGAGATCACAATCACCCCTTCCGGATCCTCTTTCTTAATACTTTCAATTATATCAGTCAACTTTGTATTCGCATTTTCCAACCGATCTATCCAGGCTTCACGTTCGCCCACTTTGCCCTTCGATTTAATTTTAGCATTCTTGATATGTCCGGGACTAAATATTTCAATAAAGAAGAATTTTGGCGAATTTTCATCCTCCTTAAAATATTTCGGAAACGATTCCGTCACATCTTTTTTATTTTGAAATCCTGTACTTATATACGGTATTTCATCTAAAGCAAAATTACTTTTGTGATACCCCATTTCCGGTTTATTCAGTAATAAATAAGGCATTTCGGTAATAAAATGCGTGATATATCCATTGTTTTTAAAAATATCAAGTACCGTATTCTTAGATATAATCACCTCCCTGCCGTTAAATCCCTCACTTGCATTCGGGCCGTCGTTATAATAATGGTGCTTCATCATGAACATGGAACTATTCGACGCAAGTGTAGATGAATAATTGCTTCGGAAGTTCTTATAATTTTTAAACCCGCTACTGTCTAAAAAACGTTCCAAATCATTTTTATCAATACCGTAATACCCTTTTTTCAATTCTGAAAAATTCACATAGCCATCGGGCTGAATATAGTAAACATTTGGCCGCTTTTTAAAGACCACCGTTTCAATATCGTCCGGCTGAAGCAACCATTCTTCCGAATAATTCGGTTCGTTAAAAATAGTAAACGCTAACATAACCATTCCAATACCTGCCAGCAGCAATTGCAATACCATAACTTTCTTCAATTGCTTATGCAAAAGCCATGCTGCGATCGCAGCTGCTATGAGAGCCAGAAGACTCGCCTTTTTATGGATGCCTCCGAAATGACAAATGCCCAGTAAAAATAAAAACACGAGATAATTCAAAAAAGGCAGCACATAATTTTGCCATTTCTTTAAAGTTGAAAGTTTAAATAGTTTATGGGCCAGTACAAACCCAGTCATTGGAACAACTAAAAAAGAGAACAGAAAATACCCTAAATGCCCCCACGTTTTAACGAGTGTATAATTATTAGAAAAGTAAAAAAGTAAAGGGTATAGCCCGGCAGCAATTGCCGCGAGTATTGGATAAGATTTATTATTATTGAGAAAGGTATAAAGGGTATTTTTTTTATGCTTACCCACCATAATTCTTATTCTTCAATAAATATAAAACACGCTTGGTACCGGCCACATGCTCTTTAATTTCTAAATCGAAATATTGCATATAACCTCGCTCAAAATCTTCTTCGTTGTAAAAATTGAAATGATTGATAAATTCTCTTTTTCGAACCAATAAAGACTCAACCCATGAATCTTCACGTTTCGGAAATTCGATGATAAGACGTTTCGAAAATTTTGCAAAAAATTCGGCCGACTTCTCAAAAGGTACATTTCCCGACAGCGTAATGTGGTGTATAAGCGCCAATGCCATAGTAACATCGGGTGCATAAGTCTCTAATCGCTCAATAAGTGATGCTCTTTCGGTGTTGTTAAAACCAATTCCCGGAGCAGGCTGTAAGACATCACAAACAAAAGGAAGCATATTTTCTTCTTTGTTTTTCTGAACCTGAGCGTAGTTATGATCTACTGCATTGCTGTCGATATCTGTTACGATCATATGCGGTACCAGATCGATCACGGTTCTTCCGAAGGTACCATCGTTACCGCCTACATCAATTAAACGCTGAGGCTTTAACGGTGCAACCCATTTACGGATCAGTTCTTTTTTCCCTTCAAAAGCAGCCGTTTCATAATTGGTCTTCGAATAGTAATCTCCCCATTCGCTGGCTTCACTTAGTTTTAAATTTTTGATATAATCGAAAAGACTATCCAAAATATTATTCTGCGCCTTTTTCGATAATTTGGCCACTTTTGTCTCGGCTTTGTAATCTTCGCTGTGCTTACTCTCCATTTTAGCCAATAAATGAATATTGGTATATAAAGTAGAGCTAAGCTTAGTCTTGCCCGGAAGCATAGACGCGATCAGTTTTACAGGAATACCATCAATATGAGTCTGTAACATTTTAAAAACCTCAGTACCGTGATATTTTGCCAGAACCAATGGTCCGAAAAAGTGGGTGATAAATTGTTTGTAGGCACGCCAGGGCGTATCCTCTTCGTAAAAATCGAATGATAGCGTATCGATAAAGATTGGTTTTCCCTTATGGAAGGTTACATTGTACGCAGAGGCATCTTTCAGAATAAAACCCTTTGAAAGCGCGTATTTCTGAATTTTAAGCGTATGCAACGCAGCATGTTTATACTGCTCGAAACTCCACTCATACGGATTCGTTATAAAAGGGATTTCCTGGGGAGTAATAATTATGTTCTCTTCGGAAACAGACGTCTCTTCATGAGAAATAAGTAAATTTTTATCGGTAAGGGTTTTAAAAAAACCACTATCCTTTAACTTATAGTATTGTGGAAAATATATTGGATTAATTACCCTTCGCAAAGTTTCACCATCGTGAAACATATAACCTGAAGGATCTCTAAAAGAAGCTTCGTGTACGTTTTTACTCTTTTTTGTCATGTACCTCGGTGTCTTTCTCATCAATATCTATTGAATCGTAAGTATCATCTTTCTCTTTCAATAAACCGAAAAACGCCTTCACCTTATACATCACACCTTTAGAAAACAGCAATACCCCCGCCGCAGCGGCAACCACAGCCTGAACAATCATAGCACCTAATCCCGGATCGAAATACAAAAAATTCATATAGATAAGTTACTTGAAGTTAAAAATTATCTTGACAATTTCGAAGCAAATAAACAAAAAAAATGGCAGTTTATTTGAACTCTTCCATTATTAATTACAGCTTATTACGTTTACGATCTACCTCTTTTAAGTATACCTTTCTTATACGTAAGTGATTAGGAGTTACCTCCACATATTCATCTTTTTGAATGTATTCTAAGGCTTCTTCCAAAGAGAATTTAATAGCAGGCACAATCTTCGCTTTATCATCTGCTCCCGAAGAACGAACGTTACTCATCTTCTTAGTCTTGGTAATATTAACTACCATATCATCCTGTCGTGTATTTTCTCCAATCACCTGACCTTCATAGATATCTTCATTAGGATTCACGAAAAAACGTCCGCGATCCTGCAATTTATCGATAGAGTAAGGAATGGCCGAACCATTTTCCATAGACACCAAACTTCCGTTCTGTCTTTCAGGAATACCTCCTTTTAAAGGTTGGTATTCAAGAAATCGATGCGTCATAATTGCTTCTCCTGCAGTTGCGGTTAGCAACTGATTTCGCATTCCGATAATTCCTCGCGATGGAATATGAAACTTACAGATCATACGATCTCCTTTTCCTTCCATGCTCAACATCTCTCCTTTACGAATAGTTACCATATTAATGGCAGTACCGCTTACGCTTTCAGGTAGATCGATCGTCATCTCTTCAACCGGCTCACATTTTACACCATCAATTTCTTTGATGATTACTTGCGGCTGTCCAATTTGCAATTCATAACCCTCGCGACGCATTGTTTCGATCAATACCGAAAGGTGCAATACCCCACGACCAAAAACCATAAATTTATCGGCGCTATCTGTTGGTTCCATCCTAAGGGCTAAATTTTTCTCCAATTCCCGCTCCAAACGCTCTCGGATATGACGTGATGTTACGAATTTCCCATCCTTTCCGAAGAAAGGTGAATCATTAATCGTAAACAACATACTCATTGTAGGTTCGTCGATAGCAATAGTTTTTAGTGCTTCCGGAGCCTCAAGATCGGCAACAGTATCCCCAATCTCAAAATTCTCAAGACCAACCAACGCACATATATCGCCGGCTTGAACCGAAGATACTTTACGACGGCCAAGGCCTTCAAACGTATGTAATTCTTTAATTTTTGTTTTAACGATCGTCCCGTCTCGCTTCACTAAAGCAACCTGCATATTTTCCTTAAGCTCGCCTCTTTGTAAACGACCAATCGCAATCCGGCCCGTAAAAGATGAGAAATCCAACGATGTAATCAGTAATTGAGGGGTTCCTTCTTCAATTTTTGGAGAGGGAACATGTGCCAGCACCATATCCAATAAAGGCTCAATATTGTCGGTCTCATTTTTCCAGTCATCACTCATCCAATTATGCTTCGCGGAACCGTAAACAGTTGGAAAGTCTAATTGCCATTCTTCTGCCCCTAATTCGAACATCAAGTCAAAAACCGACTCATGCACCTCATCGGGAGTACAATTCTCTTTATCTACTTTGTTGATAACAACACAGGGCTTCAAGCCAAGATCGATCGCTTTTTGCAATACGAAACGCGTTTGTGGCATCGGACCTTCAAAAGCATCCACCAAAAGTAGCACTCCATCGGCCATGTTCAGTACACGCTCTACTTCTCCTCCAAAATCGGCGTGACCGGGAGTATCAATAATATTAATTTTCGTGTCTTTATAAACCACCGAAACGTTTTTAGATGTAATCGTAATTCCACGTTCACGCTCTAAATCATTATTATCCAAAATAAGATCACCTGTATGTTCATTTTCACGAAACAAACTACAATGGTGCATAATCTTATCTACCAGGGTAGTTTTACCGTGGTCAACGTGAGCAATAATGGCGATGTTTTTAATATTCATAACAATAGTCCGATACAACGGATAACTTTTTAATTAACAGTAATTTATGCTAAAACGCAATCAAGCGATTAGGCTTCAGATTACGAGCGTGCAAAAGTAGTGTTTATTAATGAAAATATAAGTGATATTAACATTTATAATTTTATGGCATTCCCCATACGCTCTCCCGTTCCCGAAATTTCGGGACGGGAGAGCGTATGCGTCGGGCTTTCAGCAATACACGCCAACCCGGCGGGTGTAGGCGGGGTATTTCGCTTCAATCCCTAATGCAAACGCCCTTCACCACAATTTTAGCAGGCAGCTTTCTGAAGTTAGAGGAGATTAAATTTCTTTTTTCATTAAGTTACAAAGAATTCATACTTGCCGATGAGGGGGTTATTTTAGTATCTTTGCGACTTATAATTAAGCTATGCAACTCGATCTAATTCCCAATATAAAACATACACAATCCAACAATTTTTTTCTCCTTGCCGGCCCCTGCGCCATTGAAGGTGAGGAAATGGCAATGCTTATCGCCGAAAAGATTGTAGCTATTACTAACCGTCTGGAAATTCCTTTTGTTTTTAAAGGAAGTTTCAGAAAAGCAAATCGGAGTAGAATCGACAGTTTTACCGGAATTGGAGATGAAAAGGCTCTAAAGATTCTTCAAAAAGTATCACAAACGTTTAAAGTGCCAACGGTAACCGATATTCACGAAGTAAGTGATGCCGCTATGGCAGCCAAATATGTCGATGTACTTCAGATTCCTGCCTTTTTAGTGCGTCAAACCGATTTAGTCGTAGCAGCTGCAAAAACAGGAAAAGTGGTGAATTTGAAAAAAGGTCAGTTTATGAGCCCTGAAAGTATGCAGCATGCAGTTAAAAAAGTGACCGATTGTAAGAACGATCAGGTAATGATTACCGATCGAGGTACTATGTTTGGTTATCAGGATATGGTTGTTGACTTTAGAGGAATCCCTACCATGAAACAATATGCGCCCGTGGTCTTAGACGTAACGCATAGCCTCCAACAACCGAATCAAAGTGTTGGAGTAACCGGAGGTAGACCGGAAATGATCTCTACCATCGCGCGGGCAGGGATTGCGACAGGAGCCGACGGGCTTTTTATTGAAACTCATTTCGATCCTGCTAATGCAAAAAGTGATGGTGCCAATATGCTCGACCTAAAGAATTTAGAAAAGTTACTATCCGATTTGGTAGCGATACGAAAAACCATCAATCACTTATAATATTTTTTGTGCTTTACAGAGTAGGCTTCATTAAGCACTTCAACTAAAATGTCTTCGTTCACATCGTCGGGGGTAAAATACCGAAGCGATTTCATATGTTTTCTTCCTGTAGAAACGAGGTGGTTAGTGTGTTTAGTAAGATGTGCTCCATGCCAAAAACAAATATCTACAAAGCCTTTCGAATGATTGAGGTAGCAAAACGGTTGCTTTCCGTCGATATAATAAAAAGGAATTTTGAACTTGTAAAGCATCACTGCATCCGGCAATGTAGTTTCTACGATTACCTGTAAGTGTAACAAAATAGTTCTTGCCGGTTCCGGCTGCGCAAGTATGTATTGTTCGGCTGGATTCATTGCCTCGAATTTACTAAATAAAAATCCTGCCGAAAATAAATCGACAGGATTTTTAGGGCTGCATCAAATAGCAAAAATTTGGTTAGTCAGTTTTTTTTAAAAAAGAAGAAGGATTGTTCATAAATGCCCAACCCTTCTACATATTCGCTATTATTAACTCCCCAATTAATTAAGCTATTCAAAGATGCGAACTCTGGTTCTAATTCACAAGAGGGGAATAACTGTTTTTAATCAGGGAAAAACCTATTTATTTAATTAATAACACAAAAAAAGGCTGCTCTTAATGAACAACCATTTTTATTTTCGCTTGTATTAACTCCCCAATTAATTAAGCAATGTAAATATGCAAACTTAACTTAAACAAGGCAACAGGCTTTTACCTGAATTTAAAAAGGGGTTTTACCTATACGGAAGGTTATCAATAATATTGTTATAAAAAAAATGAAGCTGTCTCTAGCGAAACAGCTCCAACTTCATACCTAACTAACTCCCCAGCCAGATAGGAAATGTAAATATCCCTATTCATAATGTTTTAGACAACAGGAAAAATCCTGTAATTAAAAAGGGTTTTTCCTGTATTAGAACTGATCTAATAAGAAATTAATCAAATCGGTTGTGGTCACAATTCCCACTAATTTGCCATTATCAATAACGGGTAAGGCGTGAAACTCTTTCTGCGCTAAAATCTCTGCTACTTCTTTTATGGTGTCGGTAGATGAAACGCTAACTATGTTTTTGGCCATTACCTGTTCTATTGTAAACATGTTGTATACGACGGTATCTACGGACTCCTCGTCTTCACCATATGAATCAGCAAAACTAATCCGAAGCAAATCGGTATAACTAAGCATACCTATAATCGAGGAACCACTCACTACCGGGATGTGACGTATTTTTTTAGATTTAAATAAGCGCTCGGCAGTGGCAAGTTCATCGGTATGATTTAATGTAATGACATCTTTGGTCATTATTGAGGAAATAGGCGTTCTTTTTTTCATAATATGTCAAATTTAAATTCTCCATAAAGGTCTGTAACAAAAGCATCCTAAAATATGACCATGATCATTTATCATAAATTATTGCTTTAATTTATAGAGCTACTTCCTAAAAATATGTTAATACAATATGTCAATTCAAATATAAAACTAACTTTGTAATTCAAAGTACTTTAAAATGAGTGAGCAAGATTATTTAAAAGACATAAGTGAAATCAAGAATTTAATGAATCGTTCTTCACGATTTATTTCACTTAGTGGCCTCTCCGGAATTTTCGCGGGAGCCTATGCCATTGCCGGAGCTATCATAGCCTATTTTTTTATTTTTCCCGAAACCGGTAACTACCTAACCCTCCATAGTTGGAATTTTAAGGCTCTACTGGCACTTCTTGCATCTGTTGCCATATTGAGTATCGTCACTGCCTATCTCTTAACCACGCGAAAAGCAAAAAGGAATAATGAAAAAATCTGGGATAGCACAACAAAAAGGTTGTTGGTGAACTTCCTCATCCCTCTAGTAACAGGTGGAATATATATACTAATAAAATTAAACAGTCAACATTACGGACTTACCGCATCGCTCATGCTGATATTCTATGGACTGGCGCTTGTGAATGCTTCAAAATACACCATCGGTAATGTAAAATATCTGGGCTACGCCGAAATTATAGTCGGACTTATTTGTGCTGCGTTACCGGGCTACGGCTTCTGGTTTTGGCTATTCGGTTTTGGCGCACTGCATATAATTTACGGTAGTGTGATGTACCTTCAGGAGAAAAAAGTGTAAGCGTGGGAATCATAGACAACATAAATAAACTTTTCGATCATCGAATAAGACTGGGCATTATGTCAATTCTTATGGTAAATGAGCATGCCGACTTCAACCGACTCAAAGAACTTTTAGATCTTACCGATGGTAATCTCGCCAGTCACTTAAAAGCCCTGGAGCATGCCGAATATATAATTGTTGAAAAATCCTTTGTTGGGAGAAAGCCAAACACAAAATATATCGCAACTAAACTTGGAAAAGCCGAGTTCAAAAAACATATCGAAGCCTTGGAAAAACTGATAAAGAAAAAATAACCTTTTTTTATAAACTTACTTTGAAATTCAAAGTACTTTAAAAATATTAATATAAAAAGGTATATCCGCCCGTCAATCACATGGTCCACGAGGGCTGCAAAATTCAAACACAATTAAATAGAACAATTATGGAACAAAAAAGAGGAAAATTCGGAAACTGGTTACGCAACTCCATCACAGCACGTATGCTCATGGTAGGATTCTTACTATTGGTATTACTTGTACCCCTGGAATTTGTTAAAACACTTATTAATGAACGTTCATATCGGCAAGCAGAAGTAGTTCGGGAAATTAATAGCAAGTGGGGTAACGAAGTGGTACTAATGGGGCCAATATTAAAAGTGCCTTACAAAACCTTCAAAGAACAACGTGTTTTCGATGAAAAATCAAAGACTTACCTATCCAGCACTGAAACTATTATCAGAACCGCATATTTCTTTCCCGATTCATTAAAGATCAATGCGGAAGCAAATTATCTGAAGCGCAATAGAACTATCTACGAATCGGTAGTATTTACAGCAGATCACTCCATTACGGGAAACTTTCCGAAAGTTGATTTCTCTAGCGAAGGCCTCGATGCTTCAGTTATTCTTTGGGATAAAATAACGGTGGAAATTCGCACTTCAAATCTGCAGGGGATTCGTAATAGTGTCGCCGTACAATTAGGGGATGAAACTCTTTCCATGACCCCAAAATACGATCAGAATTACTTAAATATTATTGAAAGCGAAATTGTTTCAGGTATTTCTGAAGCGAACAATCAACCACTCCCCTTCTCCTTTACCCTCAAAATAAATGGAAGTGAAAGTCTTAAATATATTCCCATAGGAAAAGAAACAAGCGTCTCTATGGATTCCAATTGGCATTCACCGAGTTTTGACGGGAGTCCGTTGCCTAATGAAGAAACCAAAAGAATTGAAGCTGACGGATTTCATGCCGATTGGCAAGCCTTTCAGATTAACAGACAGTTTCAACAACAGTTTTTTGGAAGTTTGCCCGACCTATCCCAATTTGCTTTTGGTACAAATTTCATCATTCCTGTTGATGAATACCAAAAAAGTGAGCGTACTGCCAAGTATGGTTTTATGGTAATCGGACTAACATTATTGGTTTTTCTGATGATACAAATCGTCAGTAAAATTTACATCCATCCGTTTCAATATGTGATGATTGGGTTGGCTTTGGTCATGTTTTATACGCTTCTAATATCGATCAGCGAGCATAGTAATTTCTTCAAAGCCTATGGTATAGCAGCACTCGCAGTTCTTGGCTTGATTACCATCTACTCTCGTGCCATTCTGAAAGGCTTTAAATTTCCATTATTGGTGTGTACATCATTAGCATCTCTATATGGATTCATCTATGTAATCATTCAGTTAGAGACTTATGCATTACTGGTAGGAAGTATTGGCCTCTTTGTAATTCTTGCGATTATTATGTTCGCCTCTCGTAAAATTGATTGGGGGAATGAATAAACAGGGCAGGTGCATGATTTTTGATGCTCGATGCAGGGGATTAAACTAGACTTCCCGCATCGTGCATCGTGCACCAAACCTTTTGTACTCATTTCTTCTTCTAATTAAATTTAAACTGCTATGAGATACTTCATCATATTCCTACTACTACTCATCACGGAGATTGCGATCGCTTATTTCCACTTTCATCCGTTCATTCGTTATTTCGTAGGCGATGTTTTGGTCATTCCCCTGATATTTTATTTTCTGAAAATCTTCCTTTATTTTTCTTCGGAAAGAATTGCTTTTGGGGTTTTAATCTTTGCGTTTATTATTGAGGCGCTACAATATTTTAAGATAGCCGAAATATTGGGAATTCATTCAAAAATTCTTAGAATTATAATAGGTACCACCTTTTCCTTTTATGATCTTATCGCCTATGTTTTAGGGTTTGGCATCCTGCTCTTTTCTGAAAGAATAATTTGGAGAATAAACAAATCGGGACTGGTCTGATTACAATTTCAACCAAGGCATCAATTCTTTTGTAGAAATTGTGGGGCTTAGGAGCGATTTTTTTCCTGGATGCGTCTAATAACTGCCGTCGCCGTTTTACGAGATACAAAACGGGGCAATTTCGACAGAAATTTATTGAACCTTCCTGGTATCGCGACGGTCTTCCCCTTTTGCATGGCATCATAACCGTATTGAGCGACTTCCTTAGGACATCCCATATTAAAACTAATCTTGTTTTCTGAACAATTTCCTTCCGAAACCACTTCCTGAAAACTAGTATCGGTTTGTCCCGGGCATAAAACGGTCACAGTAACTCCGGTATCCTTAAGTTCGTTGGCTATCGCTTCAGAAAAAAATAAAATATATGCCTTTGAAGCATAGTATAATGACATAAGTGGTCCGGGTTGGAAGGCTGCCAGTGATGACATATTAAGAATTCTTCCGAAACCCCTTTCTACCATTCCCTTTAAAACCAATTTAGTGAGATGCGTTGTAGTGATAATATGTAAATTGAGCATTTGAGATTCTCGCTCCCAATCTGTATTGTTGAAAGTTCCAAAAATTCCGAAGCCTGCATTATTAACGAGAATATCAATTTCTCTGTCGCCAATACTCTTAAAAACACTCTCCGCCGCATTTGCCAGACTCAAATCTTGTGTGATTGTTGTGACTTTTATATTAAATTCTCTCTGAAGCTTTTGTTTGGTAAAATTTAAATTATCACCATCAACATCTACCAAGATAAGCTCATAATTGTCTTTGGCCAACAGTAATGATAATTCTAATCCCAAGCCGGATGCGGCTCCGGTGACTAAGGCTAGCTGTTGGTTTTCGAGGGAAGAACCCATAAAAAAGTTTTATTAGAAATTCTTTTGAGCAATAAACTGATGCTGCAAAGATGAGAATCTTTTATGAAATTCTTAATAATTACTTCGTAACTAAAATCTCTATTATTATTTAAGTCTCACTATAAATTATTCGTAAATTTTAAGGTCAGATTCTTAAAAAATCCTATAAAATTATGCTAATTATAGACGGCTCATTACTAATATTTTACTCAAAGCTGATAAGTGGTTTTATAAATTTATCTATATTTATCATACTTAACCGAAAACTACTCCTTGAAATCCGTAACCACCTTATTATTATTGTGTTGCTTATTCTTTAGTCTTACCCTTTATTCACAAACCAAAAAGACTAAGGATAAAAAACAGTTGACAGAACGAGAAATTCTAAAACAAGAGATTGACAGTCTTGTTAATGTTACTCGTGATCAATTTTATTTAAATAATTACGATCTCGCGATTGAAGCAGGAGAGCGCACTCTTGCCATGGCAAGAAAGATTGAAGATACCGTGTCAATTTTTGCAGTGAGCAGTTTAATAGGAAATGCTTTTCTTCAAATACAGGATACCACCCGTGCTAAAAAAATATTTTCAGAAACAATTATCAAGGCAGAGCGACTTAAGGATACTTCAAGCATTATAACCGCTAAAATTGATCTTGGGAATTTTTATGCGGTTCAGGAAAAAAGTGAACCTGCTATTACACAATATACTGAAACGTTACCCCTTGCAAAATTAAAAGCAGACCCGGTTCATTTGTTTATTTTGAACTATAATATTGCAGAACTTTATCTCAATCTCAAAGATCTCGAACAAGCCGAATATTATGTAAATGAGACTAACAGCAATATCAATGATTCTACAAATATCGTTTATAAAGCTGTGGCTAATTTAAATAATGGCAAACTCTATTTATTAAAAAAACAACCAACAATAGCGAAACCATATTTAGAAGAAGCTATAAAAGTTTCTAAGGAAATAGGTTATAATGATCCATTAATTGAAGGTTATGAGTATTATGCGAAGGCGGAAGCAGAACTTGGAAATTACGCCTCTGCCTATGAATATTATCGAAAGGTTGATGAATTAAAAGCAGAGAAATACAAAACCGACAAAATTGAAGCGATTGAATCGGTCACTGCCAGATTTAAGCTTAATCAATATGAACAGGAATTAAAAGCCAAGACATTACAAAACGAAGTTAACAGACAAACAACCAAGAGAGAAACCACTATTTTTTGGGTGAAAATTGCCAGTGCTATATTACTGATTTTTTCAATCTTCTTATTTATCTCCTACAGAAAGAGAAAAAAACTGGTGGTAGATTTAATAGACAAAAACAAACAATACTTAGAGGCTAAAGAAAAGAGCGAGGAGTATGCCAAAGCGAAAAGTATACTTTTTTCAAACATTACACACGAGTTGAGAACTCCTATGTACGGTATTATTGGAATTTCGTCTGTATTAATGAAAGACAAAAAACAAAAGAATTTTGAAGAAAACCTGAGTTCTTTAAAATTTTCAGCCAATTACCTGCTTTCATTAATTAACAATGTATTACAACTCACCAAGATAGATTCCACAAAAAAAGATAAGCTTAAGAGAGCTAAGTTTAATGTCAGAAACCTTGTTGAAAACGTTGTGAATTCCACAAAATATGTGAATCAAGAGCATGCTAATGAATACTTTATAAATATTGCGGATGATGTTCCGGCTCAACTTATTGGCGACGATGTGAAATTATCCCAGCTACTAATTAATATTGTGGGAAATTCCTCAAAATTTACTCAAAACGGGAAAATTACTATAGATATAACCAAACAATCAAGTTCTGAAGATAGCGTATCTATCAATTTTAAAATAAGCGATACTGGGATTGGGATTTCTCCTGAGAAACAAAAGTATATTTTTGACGAGTTCACCCAGACTGGAATTAGTGATGATTATCGGGGTGCAGGACTCGGATTACCAATCGTAAAGAAAATCCTTGAACTTCACGATTCAGAAATTCACTTAGAAAGCGAAGTGGGAAGTGGAACGATAGTTAAATTTTCGCTTACCTATATACCTGTTGATGAACCGGATTCAGATAATGAAGTTTCACTCGAAATTAGCCCTACCATACTAAAGGGCAGAACTATCTTAGTGGTGGACGATAATAAAATCAATCAGATAGTTACAAAAAAGGTATTGCAGATGTATGGTGCCTCTATTGTTGTGGCCGGAAATGGTCCCGACGCGATAGCCCTTGCTGAACAGGGAGGCTTAGATCTTATTTTAATGGATATACACATGCCCGATATGAATGGATTTGAAGCTACAGAACGTATTCGAATGTTTAATTCGGAAATACCTATAGTTGCTCTAACGGCAGTTGAACTTGAGAAAGTAACTGAACAGAATGCTTCGGTGCTTATGAACGATTTTATTATCAAACCCTATAAAAACGAAGAGTTTATCAGCACGATCATGGGTCATATGAAATCACCAAACCCTTAATCTCTGTTCTAACACACTGAAAAGGCATATTGTAAATGGTTAAATCCGTTCTAATGTGCTCAACAATATCATTTTAAGGGCCTCTCTAGCGATCGCTTGCTTTTCCAATAACTTAGCCGTTAATCTTAATTATTAGACAGTCACGTTCTTTTAAACCACATATATTTTGATGCCTCTGAAATTACGCTTACAAATTCAAATCCTTCCTTGTACCTTATAGCGAGGATTATTGTTTTGTATTTTGAGAATGAAACATCTTACCAGGTTTTAATTCCTCAATAAAAAATGCCCTGTAAAGTTAATTACAGAGCATTTATATTACTAGTATCCTTTTGCTTTTAGTTATCCATTATGATCCATTTAGATCGGGTGGCATCATACATTAATTTAACCATGCTATAACGAGGAATGGTTGTGTTAACATTACTCTCTATACGGTTTCCGAAGAGAGATAGTATACTATTTGGTATCAATGTTAGATCTCCACTTATAGGGTACAGATATACCATTTGGCCATCGGTACCAGCTTTTAATCCGGTGAGTATCATATCACCTAACAGACTCTGAAGTCTAAGTACCGGTTTATTTCTATTGGGTTCACCCGGCAAAATTACCAGGTCTAAGTTATCGATTATTGGCAATCCCAGAATTGGCACATCGCCAAGTTCGGTAGATTGGTCTACAGCTCTAATACGATTGTTTTCTAATACAAGGTTTTCGTCAACTTCTACCTCAACAAAGTTTCCTGCATCATCAATTCCTACGATACGTTGAGCAATACTTTCTGAATTCTTAACTCCTCGAACACGAAGGGTTCCATTCACGTCTAAGGTAGTTGTGGGTTCGGTGGTATTTACACCGACTTGAGAATAGGCACTACTGCAAATTAATAAAGCAGTCAAAAACAGGGCTAGATTTTTCATGAGGCTTATCTTTAATACATCAATTTTAGGCTTTTATCGATAGTTTACAAAATATTCGTAGGAAATATCTTAATCTTTTCGATGAGAGGCAAAATTATACGACTAAAAACAAAATTATTTTATTTTCGATAAGATTTTTCTTACTAAAATTCTATTTGCCATCTACATAGCCCTGCAAATACTGAAATCTATCGGTGAGTTCCCCGTTCCTATTTGTCATTTGCGCACGTGCCAAAATACCATCTGCATCCTGGTTGAAGAAGGCAGGAATTACATTGTCTAAAAACATAATTCCAAAACCTTTACTAGCGTCATTGGGAAGTTCACAAGGCAGATTGTCGACAGCCATTACGGTAATCGCTCCGGGTGCATCGAAAGCCACTTCACTTTCTGTTTTTGGGTCGTACCCATAAAAAGGTTTTGCAATGGTCGAAGCCCGAATAGTTGAGGCTACGGGACCATCGATATCACAAGAGATATCGGCCACGAGGTTGATTTTGAAGTCGGCCGACTTGGCGTCTTCGCGGGTAAAAAGATAGGGCGCTCCGTTTCCGTAGAAATGCCCTGCGATAAACATGTCACTAACCCTGGCATATTTCATAAAGTCGCTTTCATAGCCGGAGGGATCTTTATAAAAAGCGTACTTGTCCATAGATTTACCATCCGTACGTTTATTATATTCTGTGACATCTATAAGACAATAGACCGGTTCTTTAAATTCTTCGGAAAGATATTGCGCATCCTGAACCTCTCGAATTTTAAGGTGATCTAAGATCTCTTTAGCGCCTTTAGCCACTTTTCCGGTACCCGAAAGTATAATTCGCAAATCTTTTGGCAGCGAAATTTTATTTAATTCAGCTTTCACCGATAATAAATCTTTTAAATGCTCCACTTTGGGAAGTTTAAATAAATCATCGCGCAAACCCAAAGCTCTAAAAGCATTGTAGGCGCCTACAAGTCCGGCATAGCGCCCAAACCCTATGAGTCTGGCGCCGTTTTTTCGAACAATAGTTTCGTGATCATAGAGTTCGATCTTTTTATCGAGAATAGCTTTTAGCAGCTTACGATTATAGGGTTGTTTTTTAATGGTATGACTAAAAAAGAAATATTTTTTCTTCGGAATAAGTGCATCAATAGGCACTTCCTTTACGCCCAGCATAATATCTGCTTCGGTAACATCTTCTTTGACCTCAAATCCGGCAGCACGATAAGCATCATCCGGGAAGATACGTACATTGGAAGCTTCCACAATAATTTTTGCTTCAGGAAATCTTTGTATGACTTCCTGACACTTTTTAGGTGAAAAAACGACACGACGGTCTGGCGGATTCTTACGTTCTTTAATGATTGCGAAGGTAATAGGCATTTGGAATACTTTTTGAGTGATTAATCACGCCGATCTTTTTAGGATTGGCAGGCGGCAAAGATAGCCTTTTTAGTGTATATTTGCCCCCGTTCTTCGAAGCTTTCAAGTATGAAATGCCAGGAAGAACGAATGCGTTAGGGATTGAGGTAACATACCATGTATGACCGAAAGCCCGACCCAGACCAAGCGTAGAGAGCGTCTGGGGAACGCCCAATAGTTCATTGATATCACAATTATGATTTAGCAGTAATCGCAAGATCCCGACGCAGATGCGCCTTTGGCTGTCTGGTACGGGATTCAATTCGATTACGAAAAATAAATTTTTCTATCTCCAAAGGTATGATTGTTCTATTTTTGGGATTCAATTCGATTACGAAAAATAAATTTTTCTATCTCATTGAAGGGGCCGACTGGTTTTGACAGCGGGTCTAATTGTAATGTAAGCATGTCGAGCGCTGGGAAACAGCTCGTAAATCTCATTTTTCACACTTTTTAAACGGCGAGAATAACTACGCCCTAGCTGCATAATCCGAATCATAGTAGGATAATGCCTCGTCCCACAAGGTGGGAAAGCAGGAAGTCTCTCAATTGCCTTGGTTTGCGGCGATTGATATAGAGACTTCGTAAAAGTAAACCTAGCCGTCATAGTGCTTTGATGTGGCGGTGAAGCTCAAGTAAAGATAAGGGGTGCGTTGGTAGTTTTCGACCGGCAAGCCCACGAAAATCTAAATGAAAACTAAACATGTAGAAAGCGTTATAATTGCTTGTTTGGACGAGGGTTCGAATCCCTCCGGCTCCACGACACTCAAGAAACCACACCATTTTGGTGTGGTTTTTTTATTTTATGGAAAAACCGAGCCTGCTCGAAGTTTTGAAATAAAATGAAAAATATGCAGTGATAACTGCGTGGTTTCTTATTTGCAACATTGGTAAGGTGGGATCTTTAATCCCTCCGGCTCCACTTAAAAGCTACCTTCGGGTGAAGGCTTTCCTTTTACGCCAGAATAGGTGAAACAAAGCTCCGAGATTCAGGAACAGCCGTAGGCTGTGACGCGGAGTTTGTGAACCGGTTTTTAGCTTGCTAAAAAATTCCTCGTAAAAGGCGTCTTTTCTTTTG
>CBDUGY010000010.1:0-38695 GCA_965367015.1 uncultured Ulvibacter sp. | reverse complement strand
AATTTGGGAAAATTCACCGCCGGAATACAATATGAGGCATATTTGCCCTCCGCTCTTTTAGGTTATTCACCTATTTATGACGGACAGAACAATATCGGCACCTACTTCTTGAACTTTAAAAATGAAACCTTAGATATTACCGGAGGATTTTTCTATGAGCAATTTGGTAGTGGTCTTATTTTACGTTCCTGGGAAGACAGACAACTCGGGATAAACAACGCATTGAAAGGCGTAAGAATTAATTTTACGCCCACGGACTACTTAGACATTACAGGCGTATACGGACAGCAAAGAAATGGTTTTGAAGTTTCCGAAGGGGTTATCCAAGGGGTTGATGCCAATATAGATTTAAGCAATGCACTGAATATCGAAACAGTTGATGTAAGATTAGGTGCCAGTTATGTAGGTCGCTATCAGGACAGAGGAACAAACGACACAATTCCAAGTAATGTAAATGCTTTTGGAGGAAGATTAGATATTACCAAAGGAAATTTTTATGGTGGTATCGAAGCAATTACTAAAGGACCCGACGTGATTGCAAATGAAGGTTTATTATCTTCAAATAAAACATACGATGGTACCGCGATGCTCGTCAATGCCGGTTATGGTCAAAAAGGTCTTGGAGTTAGCGCGACCTTCAGACGCTTAGAGAATTTTAGTTTTTATAGTGATCGTCTGGCAGAAGGGAATACCTTTAATGAACAACTAGTTAATTACGTTCCGGCGTTAACTAAACAGCAAGATTATTTATTGACTAATATATATGTCTATAATGCACAACCCCGTTTGGTAATCGAAACTTTCAATCAACAATCTGGTGAAGTAGGAACGCAATGGGATGTATTCTATTCTCTTCCAAAGGGAACTGCTTTGGGTGGGAAATACGGAACTAAAATAGCCTTTAATTTTTCCTATTGGCAAGGTTTGGATGCGGAATACAATATTCCTAATAAGTGGTACGAAGCCAAGTTTATCGGTAAAGGCCCGAGACTTTTTAGAGATTGGAGTGCTGAAATTAAGAGACGCTGGACGAGTAAATTCAGCTCTGTTATTACATTCCAGGATGTTATTATAGACAAAGGCGTTTCACAAGGAGGACCTATCGGGACTCAAGGGGACATTACTGCACAAATTGCTGTTCTTGAAGGAACATATCGTTTGGAAGGAGGAAAATCTATCCGCTTGGCTGGTCAGCATTTATGGAGCACAAAGGACCGGAAAAACTGGGCAGGAGGAGTAATCGAATATAACTTCTCTTCAAACTTTTCTTTGTATGCCGCCGATGCGTGGAATTATGGTGGAGAAGGAGAAATCCACTATTATAATCTCGGTGGAAGTTACACAAAAGGAAGAGCTCGTTTAGGGATCAACTATGGAAGACAACGCGGCGGTTTAATTTGTGTTGGAGGTGTTTGCCGATTTGTACCTGAAAACAATGGCCTTAGCGCAAATCTTAGCGTTACCTTTTAGATTATCAAAATATAAAAGAGCCGAAGTGAATTACTCACTTCGGCTCTTTTCTAATAAAATACTATTCAGTTATTTTATTTCTTTACAATTTTCGAAGTATATGTGTTTCCTTCTGCATTGTTGACTTTCAGAATGTAAAGTTGAGTATTCAAAGCAGAAACATCTACTTGTTGAAGTCCTGCAGCTATCTTATAAGAAGCAGCAATTCTTCCTTGCAAATCATAAACAACAAGATCTAATGATTCTTTTGTGTTTACAGTTAATTGCTCAGTTACTACAGTTGAATTGATTGTTACATCAAGAGTATTCTCATTCACACTTAATAAGTTAGGATCATAACGATACATCATTGTTAAAGGGGTACCAATTTGAGTAGTACCATCGGCAGCTACTTCGTAAAATTTAAAAGTATAATCGATAACATCAGTTCCGTTACCCATATCTGTGTTTAAAAAGTGATTCCCTGGACCGGTCTGACTATTTGGCGCTACCTCAACAAATTCAGCATTCGGTGGATAAGTGTTACCAATAATCACCCCAGTGTAGCATAAACCAAAGCAAATTTCTAAACCGGAACCATCAGCGTTAACCGCACTAACGAATTCAATTTTCATACGAATAGGATCAGTAGTAGATGGATTCTGAACAAAAAAGTCAAAATTACCTTCAGGATATCCAACTTCCCCAAAAGCGATAATCTGCCCTTCGCTAATTGTGTTACCATCGGTATCCTCCACGGTAAATTGTGCATTCATTGTAAATGCCACAAAAAGGAAGCTTAAAATCAAAGTAATTTTTTTCATCTTAGTATAAAATTTAAAGGATTATTTTTCAAAAGTATGAAATCTAAAACAAACAACATTAGAGGTTTAAAGATTTTTTATTTCCAATATTCTATAGGTTTTATAGGCTTTAAGGAAATTAAAATAATTGATTTTTTTTATTAAAAATTACTACTAAAAAAAGTATATTTGGAGCAATTCAGACATAATAATCCTTTTCATAACTTTTTAAATATCAAAAAAATGCAGAGAAAATTACCATTAAGCTTAGCCTTTTTCTTCTTTATGACTTTAGCTTTTAGTCAGACAATAGTTTCAACCTCGCCAGAAGACAGAAAGGTAGTACTAGAAGAATTTACAGGAATTCATTGTGTTTTCTGTCCACAGGGACATGCCATCGCGCAAGCGATACAGGACAACAATCCCGGAGATGTCTTTTTAATAAACATTCATGTAGGAGGTTTTGCTACTCCCAACGCCGGTGAGCCCGATTTTAGAACTCCCTGGGGAACTGCCATAGCAGCACAATCTAACCTTGCGGGATATCCTGCAGGAACGGTAAATCGTCAACTTTTCCCCGGACAAGGTCAAAACCCAAATAGTACTGCTATGAGTCGCGGTCAATGGACCGGCGCTGCCAATACCATATTGGCTGATGGATCTCATGTAAATGTTGGTGTTGAAGCAGAACTTAATGTTCAAACAAGAGAGATAACGGTACATGTAGAAGCGTATTATACCGGTAATAGCCCACAAGCTACAAACTTATTAAATGTTGCTTTACTTCAGAATAATACCTTAGGACCACAAACAGGTGGTAATGCTGGAAACAATTATGTACATCAACACAGATTAGTACACTTACTTACAGGTCAATGGGGTGATCCTATTAACACTACTACAACCAATACCTTTGTAGATCGTACTTATACATATACTATTCCGGCAGCATATAATAATGTTCCGGCTGAATTGCCAGACATGGAAGTAGTTGCATTCATTACAGAAACACAACAAGATATCCCTAGCGGAAGTGGTGCATATCCAACTTTCACAGGAATTACAAATGCCAACGATGTAACGCTAACCGATATCGAAGATATACTTTTCGATTGTTCTACTGAAATTAGCCCGACTATTACCTTTGAAAATATTGGACAAGATCCTATTACTTCTTTGGCAATAGAATATTCAATTAATGCCGGACCTACTGAAACATATAATTGGACGGGAAATCTTTCAACATTTGAGGAAGAAACTATTCAGTTACCAGCAATAGGTTACACAATTGAAGAGACGAATGTACTAACGGTAACAATGCCGGATGACGACGACAACACAAATAATTCAGGCGATACCAGCTTCGAAGGTTTTGTGGAAAGTTCAGGTACTCTAACGCTAACTTTAACGACTGATAATAGTGGAACCGAATGTCGATGGAGATTAAGGGAAGTTAACGGACCGACAATCGCACAAGGAGGACCCTACGGTAACAACGAAACTATTACTGAAACATTTTCATTAGATGCCGGTTGTTACTTATTTACACTATTGGATTCAGGTTCAAATGGAGGAACAGTTGCAACAATGGTTGATGCCAATAATCTTGAAGTATTTAGTACCGATGGAACATTTACAGCATCTGTTGAGCAAAATTTCTCCAACGACGGAATACTTGGTATAACTAATAATGAGTTCGATTCGGTTGTTATATATCCAAACCCGACAAATACGGTTTTAAATATCAGAAATGCTCAAAATTCGAATATTCAAATATTCAATATTCTAGGTCAGGAGTTGTACTCTAAGTCTAACATTGCGCTAGAAGAGCAGGTTGAAGTATCTCAATACAATACCGGAACCTATTTTGTGAAGATCACTAATGGAGATGCGGTGAAAACGAGCAAATTTATTGTCTCTAAATAATTTATTATTCTTCTATACAATAAACTCCTTCATTAATTTGAAGGAGTTTTTTTATTTAACCTTTATATTTCATTGGCAGATATACCACCTTCTTGGTTTCAAAGAAATCTTCTTCAAAATAATCGGATAATGGAATAACTTTCGCGGTTTTATAGGTCGCTAATTCTTCGGAAAGGTCACCTCCTTTTAAATAGAGAATACCGTTTTTAAATTCATGATTATTTTGTTTTGCTATTCTCCCTTTAACCCAGTGAACAAAAGTATCCATTTGTGCCACGGCCCTACTTACAATGAAATCGTAGTGATCGGTAACCGATTCCACTCTCGCGTTGGTAACTTTAACATTTTTCAATCCTAATCCTTCAGAAACTTCCTCAACTACCTTTATTTTTTTTCCAATACTATCGACAAGGTGAAAATTCGCTTCAGGAAATAAGATCGCCAAAGGTATACCCGGAAAGCCACCCCCGGTCCCGACGTCCAGTATTTTTGCACCCGATTTAAATTCTTGTACTTTGGCAATGCCTAGTGAATGCAGTACATGTCTCAAATACAATTCATCGATATCCTTTCTAGAAACTACATTAATTTTTAGATTCCAATCCTTGTATAATTCTGAGAGTTTTGTGAACTGATATATCTGTATATCAGAAAGTTGTGTGAAGTATTTTAAAAGTAGTTCCATATTAAGTTATCAACGGCAAAAGTAGGCTATCTTTAATAAATTTATGAATTCAAATGGCTATTTTACACAATAGATGTGTATTTTTGCTGTTTCCTTATAGGAAATCTTATTTTAAAACAAACATCGTGAGAAACCCACAAATAACATTCTCAAGAGTTGATTCTGCGAAATTTTTCAGAACTCTCAATAAACGCGTCAACAACTACTTTAAAGATAATAATATTTCACGCAATGGTAACTGGAAATTACACCTGAAAACGGTGATAATGTTTTTGATTTACCTTACGCCGTATTTTTTGCTATTAACTCTAAACTTACCTACATGGGCGCAGTTATTACTTACTATCGTAATGGGAGTAGGAATGGCCGGAATTGGTATGAATGTAATGCATGATGCAAATCATGGAGCGTATTCTTCAAAAAAATGGATCAATAAAGTATTAGGAAGTAGTATTTATATTTTGGCAGGAAACGCCTATAATTGGAAGGTGCAGCATAATGTGCTTCACCATACATATACAAATATTCATGGACATGATGAAGATCTCGATGCCGGTAGAGTGTTGCGATTTTCTAAGCATGCAAAATGGTATAGATTCCACAAGTTTCAACATTATTATGGTGTTCTTTTATATGGTTTGCTAACTTTCAATTGGGCCTTAACGACAGATTTTCAGCAAACGTATAGATATTTAAAGCGTAAGCTTTCCTTCGGAAAGTTTCCAAAGCCGTCTACACAATGGAGTATTCTTATCGTAACTAAAATAATTTATTTCTCAATCTGGATCGTTGTGCCACTTTTATTTTTCAATATTGCTTGGTGGAAAATTTTAATCGGTTTCTTCATCATGCACTATGTTGCAGGAATAATATTAAGTGTCGTTTTTCAATTAGCACATGTTGTAGAAGAAGCAGACATGTTGCTGCCAGATCCTTCCGGAACAATGAAAAATACATGGGCTATTCACCAATTGTTTACTACCGTTAATTTTTCTACTAAGAATAGAATTATGAACTGGTTCACTGGGGGTTTGAATCATCAGGTGGAACATCATATTTTTCCAAATATTAGTCACGTGCATTACACTAAAATATCCAAAATCGTAAAAGAAACAGCTCAAGAATTTAATTTGCCCTATAACGAATATAAAACTACACGCAAAGCAATAATTGCTCATTTTAAACACCTCAAAGAAATGGGACAAAAACCAGCTGTATTATCTGCTTAAATATTTATGAATTCAAAGCTTTCTAACCGTGTTAATGAAATGGCAACTTCTGCCACACTCGCGATGGCCGCTAAAACCCGCGAGTTAAAAGAAGAAGGAAAAGATATTATTGGCCTTAGTCTTGGGGAACCCGACTTTACCATACCCGAATTCGTAAAAGAAGCGGCAATTGCAGCCATTAATGCAAATTATCATGCATATACACCTGTAGATGGCTATGGAGATTTAAAACAAGCTATCATCACCAAATTTAAACGTGATAATAATCTTTCATATACTCCCTCACAAATTGTTGTGTCTACCGGTGCAAAACAATCGCTTGCTAATTTGGCAATGGTTCTGTTGAATGAAGGCGATGAGGTCTTATTACCGGCACCCTATTGGGTAAGCTATGCCGATATTGCAAAATTGGCAGGTGGTGTTCCTAAAGAGATTAAAACTTCCATTGATAATGACTTCAAAGTAACAGCGTCCGAACTGGAAGCTGCGATTACCCCTAAAACCAAATTGATTATTTATAGTTCGCCTTGTAATCCAAGTGGTTCTGTTTATAGCAAAAAAGAACTGCGTGCGCTGGCCGATGTATTGGTAAAACATCCAAATATTATAGTAATAAGCGACGAGATTTATGAACATATAAATTTTGTGGGTAAACATGTGTCAATGGCTGAATTCGATGATATGTACTCCCAAACCGTAGTGGTGAACGGAGTTTCGAAGGCTTTTTCAATGACTGGATGGAGAATAGGTTATATTGGAGGTCCTGATTGGATTGCCCGTGCCTGTAACAAAATGCAAGGACAGATTACCAGCGGAGCTAATTGTATCGCTCAACGCGCAACGATAGCGGCTTTAGAGAATCCTCCAAGTAAAATTCAATACATGGTGGATGCTTTTAAAGAAAGAAGGAAACTTATCTTAGGCTTACTTTCCGAAATTCCCGGGATCAAGACCAATAAACCAGAAGGTGCCTTTTATGTTTTTCCTGATATTTCCTTCTACTTCGGAAAATCCCTCCGTGGAAAACATATTAATAGTGCTTCCGATTTTTCTCTGTATTTACTAGAAGAAGCTCAGGTAGCTACAGTTACCGGTGAAGCTTTCGGTGATAATAATTGCATTCGAATATCTTATGCTGCTTCCGAAGCAGATATCAAAGAAGCAATGAAACGTATTAAGGGAGCTCTTTCAGAATAATTGCAAACCAAATGGCAAAAATTTTACTCCTCGGAAGTGGCGAATTAGGAAAAGAATTTGCGATAGCCGCACAACGATTAGGGCAAACCATTATTGCGGTAGATAGTTATAACAATGCTCCCGCTATGCAGGTAGCGCAGTATCGCGAGGTTATTAATATGTTAGACGGAAACGCACTCGATGCGATAGTCGCAAAACACAAGCCAGACTATATTGTACCCGAGATAGAAGCCATACGTACTGAGCGCTTTTACGAATATGAAAAACAAGGATTTACGGTAATTCCTTCCGCAAAAGCCGCTAATTTTACAATGAATCGAAAAGCTATCCGGGATCTGGCTGCCAAAGATTTAGATCTCAAAACTGCGGCTTATCGTTATGCGACTTCAGTTGAAGATCTAAAAAAAGCCGTGAAAGAGATCGGAATGCCATGTGTGGTAAAACCTCTTATGTCTTCAAGCGGAAAAGGACAAAGTACCATTAAATCTGAAGCAGATATTGAAAATGCATGGTCATATTCTCAAGATGGCTCAAGAGGTGATGTTTCTGAAGTAATTGCCGAAGCTTTTGTAAACTTTAATTACGAAATTACGCTACTTACTGTCACTCAAAGAAATGGTAATACACTTTTTTGTCCACCTATTGGTCATCGCCAGGAACGAGGTGATTATCGAGAAAGCTGGCAACCTGCGTCTATGGATGATAATCATTTAAAAACCGCACAGGATATGGCAGCCAAGGTGACTGAAGCTCTCACAGGTGCCGGATTGTGGGGTGTAGAATTCTTTATCGCAGACGATGGTGTCTATTTTTCGGAATTATCGCCCAGACCACATGATACCGGAATGGTAACTCTCGCAAACACTCAAAATTTTAATGAATTTGAGTTACATTTAAGAGCGGTTATTGGATTACCAATTTCTGAAATCACCCTGGAACGTGTTGGCGCTAGTGCCGTGATTCTCGCAGAAGGTGATTCAGAAAATCCATCCTACCAGGGATTAGAGTATTTAGCTGAAGCGTCAAAAACAGATTTCAGAATTTTTGGGAAACCAACTTCTAGACCGTTTCGTAGAATGGGCGTAGTGGTCACCTACGATAACAAAAGCGCGAATGTTTCCGAAGTAACACAAAAAGCGAAGGCGCTCGCTCAAAAAGTGACCGTTAAGCTTTAATAGAAGACAGATTTCATTATTTTTATTCTTTACAATAACTGAAAGGTGAAAAATTGTGTTTTCTTACTGCTAATATTTAATATGTCTCTCTTTTCCCAGAGTACAGAGAAGAAATTCTCACTTTTCTATGCAAATGATCAATACGAACTTACACCTGAACATTTTGAATTTTTAGACAGTATTCTATCAATCGAAAAGAAAGAGTTGGTTGATGTTCATATTAAAGGATATACCAACAGCATTGGAGGCAAAGCTTACAATCTAGAACTCTCTCGTAAAAGAGCGGAAAATGTAAAGCTGCTGCTTCGCGAATTCACTATTATTTCTTCACAGGGGTATGGAGAGTTAGGTTCTGAAGCCGCTAATAACCGGCGAGTCGATATTTTAGTTCATAACAAAACCGAGCATATACCTACAATTGGTGAGATCGTGGAAGCACCTCGAATAGAAGAAAAGTTAACGCCATCTATCGCTACCTATATTACTCCTAAAAAAGGAGATAAAATTATCCTGGAGGGGATTCGGTTTTATCCGGACCGGGATGTTATTATGGATGAAAGCAAAGTTGCTCTGGAACAACTTCTTGCTTTTGTAAAACAAAATCCTAAAATACGTTTTAGATTAATAGGTCATATTTGTTGTGGAGATTGGAACAATCCCGGACTAGATGTAAAAAATATGCGCACCGGAAAGAACAATCTTTCGGAAGCACGTGCGCAGGCAGTTCATAATTATTTAGTCAAGAAAGGTATTGATAATAAGAGGATCAGATATATTGGCATGGCCTACAGACATCCTACCGGAAAAGGTGATATGTACGACAGACGTGTGGAAATTGAAATTACTTCTGTTGAATGATCTATTAACGGTTTCTCCAGAAAAAGGGAGTTAACAAAATAAGTACGGTAAATAGTTCTAAACGCCCTATCAGCATTAAAAATGCCGACCACCATTTTGCGGCGGCGGGTAAGTTCCCGAAGTTATCAACCGGACCGAGATCCCCCAGTGCGGGACCTACATTTCCTAAAGTTGATGCTGCGCCACCAAGCGCTGTTTTGAAATCCAGACCCAGCCATGAAAAGACCAGTGTTCCTACTATGAATGATAGCATATAGAGTATGAAAAACGCCAGGATATTGAATACAATGGGTTGTGGAACCGCTTTTTTATTATAGCGAACAGGTAGCACAGCATGCGGATGCAAGGTTCTTCTAAACTCTAAAAGTCCGTTTCGAATCATAATTATGTGGCGCATAATTTTGATACCCCCTGCAGTAGACCCTGCAGAACCACCTAAAAACATGAGTCCGAAGAAAACTATAGTAAGAAAAGGTGTCCAAAGAGTATAATCTGCGGTCACAAACCCAGTGGTTGTTACAATTGCCAGAACCTGAAATGAAGCATGCCTTATGGCACTTTCAAACTCTCCCAAAACCATTGGGTGTGCAACACTCGATACAGAGACATCTGCCTGATAGTATATGAGAAGTGCAACTATTAATGTAAAGGATAGAATCGCTAATGTATATGTCTTAAATTCTTCATCCCTCAATATTTTGCTGAATTTTCGTTTAAATGCAAAATAGCTTAATACGAAATTGGTTCCCGCCAGAAACATGAACACAATTATAATATATTGTATCACGGGTTTATCGTTCCAATATGCAACACTCGCATTCTTTGTTGAGAAGCCCCCGGTACTTAGCGTACTTAACGAGTGATTTATCGCATCGAAGAAACTCATTCCGGCAAGTTTCAGCAATATAGTTTCGGCAACGGTATATCCTACATAAATTAACCAAAGTCTTTTGGCTGTATCTGTAATACGAGGATGAAGCTTATCCCCACCCGGACCCGGTGCTTCGGCGGCGAATAATTGCATACCGCCTATACCAAGTAATGGCAAGATGGCGATGGCCAGAACAATAATCCCCATCCCTCCTATCCAATGTGTAATACTTCGCCAGAACAAGACACCTTTTGGAATAATTTCTATATCCTGCAATATAGATGCCCCGGTAGTGGTATACCCACTCATGGTTTCAAAGAAGGCATTCGTAAAATTAGGAATCGCCCCTGTAAAAATATAGGGAAGAGTTCCCACCAAAGCCATAAAGATCCATCCGAAGGTCACTATAATATACCCTTCCCTCTTCTGAATTTCCTTACGATGGTTTCTCGTCGAAAACATTATCACACCACCAATGGCAACTGCCACGATACCAGACAACAGCATTTCAAACGCTACACCATCTTCGTAGATAAAACTAACGATTGCCGAAAGCAAAATAAAGCCACCGTTGACAACCAACAAAAGACCCATAAGATGGGCAATAATTTTAAAATTAAGCTTTGTAAAAGAACCCATTATATGAAAAGCTTTTCAACTTTGCTGATAGATTGAGGAAGGCAACAGACCACAATTCGATCCCCACTTTGAATTTGAAATTCTCCTAAAGCTATTATCCCTTCACCATTTCGAATAACCCCACCTATTATGGCAGATCTAGGAAAATCTATATTCTTAACCTGCTTGTTGCACACTGCCGACGTTCCTGAAACAATAAATTCCAGTAGTTCTGCATTCATATTATTCAGTTTCGTCATCGCCACAACCTCTCCTTTTCGCACGTATCGAAAAATATTATTAGCTGCCAGAAGCTTCTTATTAATTAAGGTATCAATACCTATAGAATGTGAGAGGTGGAAGTAATCCATATTTTCAACCAGAGCGATTGTTTTTCTCACCCCTTTCGATTTTGCCACAAGACATGACATGATATTGGTTTCACTATTTCCGGTAACCGAAATAAATGCATCCATATCTTGTATCGATTCTTCCTGAAGTAATTCTACATTCCTTCCGTCGCCGTGAATTACAAGGCAGCTTGGGATGTCATCTGCTATTTCGAAAGCTTTTTCCTTATCACTTTCGATCAACTTTACATTAAACTTACCGCTACACAGATCTTTGGCTGTTTTAGGTCCAATATTGCGCCCCCCAAGAATCATTACATTCTTGATATCTTGTTTAACCTGTCCGGTTAGTTTGTAAATTTCTTCAACGCCTTTTTTGGTAGTAGTAAAATACACCTGATCCCCTTCTTTAAATTGGGTGTCACCTCTGGGTATAAGTGTATATTGTGTCCCGTACCTTTGAATCGCTATGGGTACATACTTTAGTTTAGGATACAGTTCTCCAACTTCTCTTACAGTTTTACCTACAAAGGCGGTGGTTCTTGACAGGCTAAGCCCAATCATGGTTAAGGCACCATTTTCAAATTCGTAACTATCATTAAAACCGCTTTGATTTAAAAGAAGTTCAATTTCGTTCGCAGCCAAAGATTCGGGAGAAATCAGTTCATCTATACCAAACTTAGTAAATCCCACCTCATCCTTCTTTTCAATAAATTCTGTATTCGAAATTCTGGCAATGGTACGTTTGGCTCCAAGTTGTTTTGAGAGGACACAGACTGTTATATTGGTAGTTTCACTTGAAGTGACGGCAATCACAAGATCTGTACCGTTCACTTTTGAATCTTTCAATACAGAAATCGAAGTCGCGTCACCCCGCACTACACGTATATCTAAATGTGCATCGGCATGAGCTAGAGATTCCCTGTTGGTATCAATAAGAGTAATATCTTGGGACTCGAAAGAAAGGAGTTTTGCTAAATGAAATCCTACTTCACCGGCTCCGGCAATAATAATTTTCATCTGTGTGTTTTGTTTGTTTTATTTCGAAAGTTGTAAGAATTCATTTTCAATTTGCGTCTCTATTATAAACAAAGCTTCCGGCTTTTTTTAAAGGTTCTTTCAAAATAACTTATGCAAATGTACAAATTTAGGAAGATCAAATCACGATGCGATACATAATTACATTTTACATAAAGACCTTCGACAAATTTCAACTTTGCCAGAAATGCTTTCCTAATCTATGAGACTTCACGTAACAGTTTGAGATATTCTTTTAAAAAGTACGTAGATTTGCGACTTGTACTAAAAAGTACAATTGTTTATGGAAAAAAAGGTCAAACCGTATAAAGATTCTTCGCTCAACAAGAAAAAACAAGTGGAGCAAATGTTCGATAACATTTCAGGCAACTATGATGGCCTCAATCGAATAATTTCCCTTGGCTCTGATAAAAAATGGCGAAAAAAAGTAGTGAAAATGGTCGCTGAGCGAAAACCGGACAGCATTCTAGATATTGCTACCGGAACTGGTGATCTTGCCATAAAGTTCGCAAGTAAAACTAATGCTTCCAAAATTATCGGTTTAGATTTAAGTGATGGAATGCTATCTATTGCCAGGAAAAAAGTGTTAGATACACCCTTAGCTAAGAAAGTTCAATTCGTTCAAGGTGATTCGGAAGCCTTACCTTTCGAGAATAATACCTTCGATGCAATTACCGTTTCCTTCGGAATCAGAAACTTTGAAGATCTTGAAAAAGGACTTTCAGAAATACATAGAGTACTGAAGCCGAAAGGATTATTTGTAATACTTGAAACATCGGTGCCTTCTAAAGCGCCTTTTAAACAAGGGTATCATTTCTATAGCAAAACAATTCTTCCTTTAATTGGAAAAATTTTTTCTAAAGACAAGGTTGCTTACAGTTACTTAAGTGAAAGTGCCTCCGTATTTCCACATGGAGAAGTTCTCAACAATATTTTACGAAAAATCGGGTTTATAGAAGTGGAAAATAACCCGCAAACATTTGGTGTAGCTACCATTTATAATGCTACAAAATAATTATGAAGAAACTCTTTTTTATACTCGCACTTATCGTGTTCGCGCAATCGGCTCAGGCACAAATTTTCAGTAAAGAGCGTTTATCTAATTTAGAAACCTTTGATAATCGATTTCTCACATGGGGTTATTTTCTGGGTTTTAATAGTTACGATTTCAATTTCGATTATATCGAAGAAAGAGGTAATACCGATACCGATATTGTTGTAGAAGGTCAAACTGGCTTTAATGTAGGACTTATTGGTGACATGCGAATTAGTAAGTATATCAATCTGCGACTGGAACCAGGGCTTTTCTATACCCAACGAAATCTTAGGTTTCCTGGGTTTGAAGAAGAAAAAGATATTTTAAGAGAGGTGAAATCAACCTATATTCATGTACCACTGCTGGTAAAAATTTCTACAAAACGTCTCAATAATATTAAGCCCTTCATTGTTGGTGGAATATCCACATCGCTAAATCTTTCCAGTAATGAAAAGAATCCGGACGATAATTTTCAAGGCGAATTTAGAATGACGAAAGGTGCTAATTATTATGAGCTGGGCATAGGGATTGATCTTTATCTATACTATTTTAAATTCACCCCTTCCATTCGTGGAGTATTCGCTATGAGCGACGAATTAGTGAGAGATGCAGATCCAAATAGTCCCTGGACGAGAAACATAGAAAAAATGTCGTCGAGAGGATTATTCGTCAATTTTACTTTTCAATAGTTCTTTTAAATTCACTCAACAAAATCGCCGTTGCGCTAGCTACATTGAGACTTTCAGTTTCTTTTACTTCTCCAAATTGCGGAATTGTAACGGGATTTGTAATCTGTTTCATTACTTCTTCGGAAATACCCTTCCCTTCATTTCCAAGAACAATTATTGCATTTGATGGGAGTGTTTCAGAATAAACCGAATTACCTGTCATAACTCCTCCATACACCGGAAGTTGTGTGTTTTGTATGAATTCAGTTAGGTTTCTGTAGAAAATCCTAACCCTCGCAATGGAACCCATTGTAGCCTGTATTACCTTCGGATTATAGCAATTTGCCGTATCCGGTGAACATACAAGTTGTGTAATGCCAAACCAATCACAAAGACGTATAATCGTTCCTAAATTCCCCGGATCCCGAACCGAGTCTAAAGCGACTATTAACCCTGAGGTGCGTATCGCACCTTCTAATGGAATTTTAAAAACCCCCAAAACCGTATTGGCATTCTTTAAAAAACTGATCTTTTTAAGTTCAGCTTCTGAAATTTTGTGAAAGTCGTTATCTATTTCCGAAAGGTCTTCCGTAGAATATAAGGAATGAACCTCTATGCCCGCTTCTCTCAATTCTGAAACTAACTTTGGACCCTCAGCTATAAATAGCCCGGTTTTATCCCGGTACTTTTTTTGCTGTAAACTTGTTATTAATTTTATTTGACTTTTGCTAACCAAAATATAGTATTTTTGACTTGAATAAATCAATACGCTTGACCCAAACCCTCACAAAAATATCACTAATTTTAGTATTAACTGTGATACTTATTTCCTGCGATGCTGTGAAACGCGTTGCCGACGATGAATTGCTCCTTACAGAAAACACAATAATCGTTGATGGTGAAGAAATTACTGATTCCGGAGTCAATAGCCAATTGTACCAAAAACCCAATTCAAAAATTCCGTTAATCGGTAGTCCTTTAGGCCTACATATATATAATCTTGCAGATCCTCATCCCGATTCCACGTTTACTAAATGGTTGCACCGTAAACCAAAAAGAGAAGAGAGACTTATTCGGTTTTTATCAAAGAAACAGGTTGATGAGATGGGCAATAGTTATGTTGGCTTTAATAATTGGTTAAAGAAATCTGGCGATGCTCCTGTTATTATCGATGAAGCGCGTACAAAGAAATCGATCAATAGACTAAAGCGTTATTATGCAAGTTTTGGTTGGTTCAATACTGAAGCAGATTATGTTGTAGAGAAAAATGAAAATAAACCAAAACGTGCTTCAATCACTTATAATGTGAGACGTTATAAGCCATACTTTGTCGATACGATTCGGAAAAGGATAGGTTCTCCGGTTGTTGATTCGCTGTTTAAATTAACTAAAAGCAGATCGTTTATAAAGGAGGGCAATCAATATTCTGCTAATGATTTTATCAATGAAAGAGATCGATTAACGATTCAGTTTAGAAATTCGGGATTATTTCATTTCGATCAGGACTATGTGGGTTTTGAGGCCGATACAGTTAATACCGGACATCGTGCAAATATCACCTATCTCATTCCTGAAAGAACAATTAATTTGGGCGACACAACGGTAGTGGAGGGTTTTAAAGTTCATAAGATTAGTGAAGTTCGAATTGTAACAGATTACGCTTTCTCTAATCGCAATGAAAAGTTTAAAGATTCGGCTTCACTGAAAGGCTACAAGCTATACAGTTATGGCGACTTAGATTTTAGACCGAAGGCCATTACTGATGCTATCTCAATAACTCCCGGGAAGATTTTTAAGGATATTGACCGAACACTCACATATAATCAAGTTAGTGATCTAAGAATATTCAAATACCCGAATATTAGTTATCAAGAGGATCCGAGAGATTCAACAAAAACAGATTTAATAGCTACAGTATTGTTGAGTCCGAAGAAAAAATACACTTTAGGGGTTTATTTAGACACCTATACATCGACTATTCAGCAATTAGGTATTGGGTTTAGCTCTACTTTTTTAACCAGAAATGTTTTTAGAGGTGCCGAAACACTTGAAATATCGGGTCGAGGAAGTGTGGGATCTTCCAAGGATGCTGCAGATAGTCAAAGCTTTTTTAATATCTCCGATTTCGGTGCAGATGTCAAACTGAGGTTTCCAAGGATGTTATTCCCTATAAATACTGAAAAATATATTCCTAAATACATGTCACCGGCCACCAGTATAAGTTTGGGGATAAATGCACAAAATAATATTGGTCTGGATAGGCAAAATTTCAATGCTGTTTTTAGTTACCAATGGAAGCCGTCAAAAATACGGACTAATAATATAGACCTCTTTAATGTACAATATGTACGGAATCTCAATACCCAGAATTATTTTAATGTGTACAAAAGCTCCTATGATCAATTAAATAATATCGCACAACAAATTGAAACCGCCAACCCGGGTACAATAAATGCCGGTTTTTATACTTATGATGAGAATAATGATCTTATTTTAAACATACCGGACGGAGCCAATGGTTTTATTGACGCTATAGCTACCGGTTTGCTACCCGATGCACCCAAGGGTTCTGATAATTTTATAGATGTAAGCAACATTGATGAAAGAAAAACGCGACTTACTGAAGAAAATCTAATATTTGCTTCAAGCTTTACATGGATCAGAGATACGCGGGAAAATATATTCGATAATAATTTTTCAAGATTGCGATGGAAACTTGAGAGTGCAGGAAACTTGTTATCGGGTATTGCAAGTGTAGCGGGTCTTCACAAAAACAACAATGGTAATTATGAAGCGCTTGGCTTGGTTTTTTCTCAATATATTAAAGCAGAAATTGACTATATAAAACACTGGGAGTTAGACGACAAAAATATTTTTGCCATTCGTACATTTGGTGGGATAGCCATTCCGTACGGAAACAGTAACAGCATCCCTTTCACCCGGAGTTATTTTGCCGGTGGGGCGAACGATAATCGTGGATGGAGAGCCTACGATTTGGGACCTGGAAGTAGCGGAAGTGTGCAAGATTTTAATGAAGCTAATTTTAAAATAGCCTTAAATGCTGAATACAGATATACCATTTTAGGTGCATTTAAAGGCGCTCTTTTCATTGATGCCGGTAATATCTGGAATATCGCCGACAACATTGGGGATGAGGCATCTAGTTTCGGGTCACTAGCTGATCTAAAAGAAATAGCGATAGCTTCCGGAATTGGGTTTAGATATGATTTCGGATTTTTTGTATTTAGATTAGATGTAGGATTTAAAACTTATAATCCTGCGCTACCCGAAGGCGCACGATGGTTTAAAGATTACAATTTCAATAACGCTGTATATAATATAGGAATCAACTATCCCTTTTAAACCGTATAAATTTGTTACTTTTGCACTGTTATTAAGCAGTAAAAGAGGCTCAATATAAAGGGCTAAATTTTCTTATAAATAAACATGTTTTAATGCCACAGAAAAAAAGTTTGTGGGGTAAATTAATCAATTATGAGTCATTCTATTAAAGCAGGTGTTGCCACCGGCACAGAAGTTCAGACAATACATAAATTAGCCAAGGAAAAAGGCTTTGCCATGCCTGCGGTTAATGTTACAGGAAATAATACTGTAAATACCGTGCTCGAAACGGCTGCAGCACTTAATTCACCGGTCATTATACAATTTTCGAATGGTGGAGCCCATTTTAATGCAGGAAAGGGTTTGTCGAATGAAAATCAACAAGCAGCAATTGCCGGAGGTATTGCAGGTGCTAAACATATTCATGAATTGGCTAAAGTTTATGGAGCTACAGTGATTCTGCATACAGATCATTGTGCAAAAAAATTACTCCCCTGGATCGATGGATTATTGGATGCAGGAGAGAAATATTTTAAGCAAACCGGAAAACCTCTTTACAGCTCACATATGATTGACCTTTCCGAAGAACCCATTGAAGAGAATATTGAGATTTGTAAATCTTATCTCGAACGAATGAGTAAAATGGGAATGACCCTCGAAATTGAGCTGGGTATAACCGGTGGTGAAGAAGACGGAGTAGACAACAGTGATGTGGATTCTTCCAAATTATACACTCAACCGGAAGAAGTTGCTTATGCATACGAGGAATTGATGAAGGTTAGCGATCAGTTTACAATTGCTGCTGCCTTCGGAAATGTGCACGGTGTGTATAAACCGGGAAATGTAAAATTGACTCCGGTAATTCTGAAGAACTCTCAGGAGTATGTTCAGAAAAAATTCAAGACTGGTCACAACCCCATCGATTTTGTTTTTCATGGCGGAAGTGGTTCTACTGTGGAAGAAATTAGAGAAGCTATAGGTTATGGTGTTGTAAAAATGAATATAGATACAGATCTTCAATTTGCTTTCACTGAAGGAATTCGAGATTATATTGTGGAAAATGTTGCGTATCTTAAAACTCAAATTGGAAACCCTGAAGGTTCCGATTTACCGAATAAAAAATATTACGATCCGAGAAAATGGTTGAGAGAAGGAGAACTTACGTTCAAAAAACGACTAGAAAAGGCCTTCGAAGACCTGAATAATGTGAATACCCTTTAAGTGGGTCACATAAAATTTATATATGATTATTAAAACTCCCCTAACTGATAAAGATATGGCTTGGTTTAAAAGAACTAAAAAAGGAATTCAAACTCCTACGGAAGATAAAAAAGATGTTCCTAAAGGACTTTGGTACAAATCGCCAACAGGTAAAATTGTTGATTCGGAACAACTTGAAAGAAATTTCTATGTTAGCCCGGAAGATGGTTACCATGTACGAATAGGAAGCAAAGAGTATTTTGAAATTCTTTTCGACAACAATAAATTTAAAGAGTTAGACAAAGGATTATCGTCTAAAGACCCCTTAAATTTTGAAGATAACAAGAAATATATAGACCGTCTTAAAGATGCTCAGGAAAAAACCGGACTTAAAGATGCAGTGCGAACGGCTGTGGGTAAATCGGGAGGGGAAGATCTTGTCATTGCATGTATGGACTTTAGTTTTATTGGGGGCTCGATGGGTAGTGTGGTTGGAGAGAAGATAGCTCGTGCCGGAGAATATGCTATCAAAAATAAATTGCCTCTACTTATAATTTCGAAAAGTGGTGGTGCACGAATGATGGAAGCGGCTTTATCATTAATGCAACTGGCAAAAACAAGTGCTGTACTTGCTAAATTATCGGATGCAGGGTTGCCATACATATCTCTTTGTACAGATCCAACGACAGGAGGAACAACTGCTTCTTTCGCTATGTTAGGCGATATCAACATAAGCGAGCCCGGTGCTTTAATCGGATTTGCCGGTCCGAGAGTTGTACGAGATACCACTGGAAAAGAACTCCCCGATGGATTTCAAACAGCCGAGTTTGTTTTAGAACATGGATTTCTGGACTTCATAACACACAGAAAAGATCTAAAAAAACGAATAAATCTCTACTTAGATTTGGTATTAAACCGACCCCTTAGAGATAAGACTGCATAAGAAATATAAAAAAGCCCCTTCTGTAAGGGGCTTTTTTTGCCTTCAATTAATCTAGAATGATGGTATAATCTACCCCGTTCACAGTGAGAGTAGCAATATTATCGCAAATGCCTTCTCCATAATCTAATACCCCCTGAGTATTATTTCTAACGAGTTCTACTTTCCCACTCACGAAGAATTGACAAGTGGTTTCGTAACGCAATGCTTCAGTAATTAAGCCTTCCCGGCTGTAGCCAGTACTGGTTTGCACCGATCGATTTCCTGTAATTGAAAATACATTGTCGGTCCATGTACCTGAGCCTACGCCTTCAATCCATTCGGCATCTCGTGTTCCGTCAAACGTTACGTGAACGCCATTTTGCAATGTAATTACCAGATTTAAATGATGTGTAGACTGTGGGTTACCTGCATCGTTATTCCGTTCCCGAAAAATCGTGCCTCCACCGACAACAGCCTTATTATTAAAGATAAAATTCTCAAAGTTGTAAGCAATCGTTCGTGTACCATTTTGAACAGGACCGTACGAAATATTCAAAATTCCGGAAACAATATTACCGTTGTTAAGCTGGCATCCCAGTCCGAAATCTAAACTTACATAAGTAGTCCCATTTACGCTGGAAATTGTAATTGTAACACAATCAGGGAACATACTTGCGTTTCTACCCCCTCCTTCTTCCAATTCATTGTACGCGCTTTCAATTAAATTAAAAATTCCTTCTGAAGCAAATTCGGCTTCTGCGGTCATCTTAGTTTGGGCAGCGGTGAGATCGGAAGTAATATCTTCCGATTGCGAATTTTCTTCTACACTACAAGAAGTAAGTGTAATTGAAATTGCAGCAATAAGTAATAAACTTAATTTGATAATAGATGATTTCATAATGCTATTTTTTAATGGTTTATACATCTATGACCGAACAATCAGTAAAAAGTTTAATTCAAAAAAAAATCCATCGATCAATGATCGATGGATTTCAGATAAGTTATTATGTGATATTTAATCTCCTAAAATGATTGGAAAATCGTATCCATTTAGAGTAAAAGT
Organism: uncultured Ulvibacter sp.; assembly: GCA_965367015.1. Lineage (GTDB taxonomy): Bacteria > Bacteroidota > Bacteroidia > Flavobacteriales > Flavobacteriaceae > CAXBES01. The sequence continues at coordinate 18,265 of CBDUGY010000010.1, read as the reverse complement.
TGCCATATTATCGCAATCGCCATTACCCCAATCAATAATAGCTGTAAACCCTTCTTGCTGAATTTCCAACACCCCACTAACCAGATAAAGGCAGTTGAGTTTTCGTACTAAAGTTTCGGTAACTTCACCCGTTCTTTGAAATCCGTTAGAGAATAAGGTAGTCCAATTTCCTGTTACATAATAGACATTATCGATCCATGTTCCTGAACCAAATCCTTCTGCCCATTCTACCGTACGAGTACCTTCTCTATTAGCGGTAATTGTAGTGTTTGGAAAACTAACAGTTATATTTTCATCAACCGTAGACTGCGGATTTCCATTCTGATTGGAAATTTGTCTGAAAATCACTCCGCCACCGGCTACACCATTATCGTTATATATGTATTCTTCGAAGGTGTAATTGATCGTTCGTGTACCTCCGATAATTGGCCCGTATTCTAACCGAATTATACCCGAAACTACAGCCCCGTTATTCAACTGACAAGAATCTCCGAAGTCTATAACAATAGTTCCTCCATCACCGTTAGGAGTCACTGTAATGGTAGTACAATTGGTAAAGAGTGAAACATTGTTTAACGGAGTTGATGTATTTTCGTCAAAACCGGCATCCATTATGTTAAAAGTACCTTCGGCCACATCATCGACCTGCGCTGCTTGCGTAGTTCTTTCGGCAGAATAGTTTACTTCTTGTTCCTGAACTGTATCATCCTTGACTTCACAGCTACTAATAAAGAAAGCCCCGGTTACAAAAGACAACAAGGCTAATTTTTTTCCAATGGTTTTCATAAGTATTTGTTTATTTGTTAGATTGTTATAAATATGAAAACGGTAATTATTCCATTTCAGTATATTCAGACAATAAATACTTAGCTCACTTATTAATATATCAATTAGATTTTGTACTTTTGCGCCTTGATTACCAAAGAGGTAGTCAGTACATAAAAATCATTTAAATAATATTGGCATGTATTTAGCACCTGAAGAAAAAGAAAAAATCTTCGCAAAGCACGGAAAGTCAAAGACTGACACAGGTTCTGCGGAAGGACAAATTGCACTTTTCACTTATAGAATCGAGCATTTGACAAAGCACCTTAAACAAAATCACAAAGATTACAATACCGAGCGTTCGCTTGTAATGTTGGTAGGAAAACGTCGTTCTTTATTAGATTATTTAATGAAGAAGGATATTTTAAGATATCGTGCTATCGTTAAGGAATTGAATTTACGTAAGTAATATATTATTTGGGCTCTTCGGAGCCCATTTATTTTAATACGAGACAGCAAAGCATTAAATTTAAGCTCGTACTATATTATAAAGGTTCTTAGGCGCTTTGCTTGGAATCACATAGAAAAGCTACCCTTAGGTTTTTCATTGGTCAACCACAACAACACAACAACACTGCAATCGAACATCGATTGTTGACCAATTTTAACTGCGCATTTTGCAATGCGGATAATTCAAAAATAAATGATACCTAAAGTATTTAGAGAGGTTATTGACCTTGGTGATGGTAGAGAGATCTCTATCGAAACCGGAAAATTAGCAAAACAAGCCCATGGGTCTGTTGTTGTTCAGTCTGGAAAATGTATGTTGCTTTGTACAGTAGTTTCTAACTACGAACAAAAAGATTTAGATTTTCTTCCATTAACGGTAGACTACCGTGAAAAATTTGCCGCTTCTGGCCGATATCCAGGTGGTTTCTTTAAGAGAGAAGCGCGACCAAGTGATGGAGAAGTATTAACAATGCGTTTAGTGGATCGTGTTTTACGTCCATTATTTCCAAAAGATTATCATTCTGAAACACAGGTGATGATCCAGTTAATGTCTCACGATGACGAAGTTATGCCCGATGCAATGGCAGGATTGGCCGCATCTGCAGCAATTCAACTATCAGATTTTCCATTCGAATGTGCTATTTCTGAAGCACGTGTAGGACGAGTAAATGGGGAATTTGTAATCAACCCATCAAGATCTCAATTATTAGAATCTGATCTTGATATGATGATTGGTGCTTCTGCCGATTCTGTAATGATGGTTGAAGGTGAGATGAAAGAAATTTCAGAAGAAGAAATGACCGAAGCTATAAAATTCGCTCATGAACACATAAAAAAACAATGTGAAGCGCAGATTCGCCTGGCGGAAGCCTTCGGAAGAAAAGAAGTACGTGAGTATCCGAATGAAAGAGAAGATGCCGACTTAGAGAAGAAAGTACACGATATTGCCTACGATAAGGTATATGAAATCGCTAAAGCAGGATCTGCTAAGCATGAGCGTAGCGATGCATTTTCAGCTATAAAGGAAGAAATTAAAGCGGCTTATTCTGAAGAAGAACTTGATGATTTTGGTGATTTAATATCTAAATATTACCGAAAAGCAGAAAAAGCGGCTATACGTGATCTTACTTTAAATGAAGGATTGCGATTAGATGGTCGTAAAACCGACGAGATTAGACCTATTTGGTGTGAAGTAGATTATTTACCATCTACTCACGGTTCAGCAATCTTTACCAGAGGAGAAACTCAGGCATTGGCAACTGTTACTTTGGGTACTTCCAGAGAGGCGAATCAAATCGATATGCCTTCATTCGAAGGTGAAGAAACATTCTATCTTCATTACAACTTCCCTCCTTTCAGTACCGGAGAAGCAAGACCGATAAGAGGTACTTCCCGTAGAGAGGTTGGACATGGTAATCTGGCACAACGTGCTTTAAAAGGAATGATTCCGGCCGATTGCCCATATACAGTTCGTGTTGTTGCTGAAGTACTAGAATCTAACGGTTCTTCTTCTATGGCTACAGTATGTAGTGGAACAATGGCACTAATGGATGCCGGTGTACAATTAAAAAAGCCAGTTTCCGGTATAGCCATGGGATTAATTTCTGATGGTGATAGTGGAAAATACGCTGTATTAAGCGATATTCTTGGTGATGAAGATCATTTAGGAGATATGGACTTTAAAGTAACCGGAACCGCAGACGGTATTACCGCCTGCCAGATGGATATTAAAGTTAAAGGATTGAGTTATGAGATTTTAGTAAATGCCTTAAAGCAGGCTCGTGATGGTCGTTTACATATCTTGTCAAAATTGACTGAAACTATTGCGACTCCTAATGCTGATGTTAAAGCACATGCGCCTAAAATGGTAACTGCAACTATTCCAAATGAATTTATTGGTGCGTTAATTGGACCAGGTGGAAAAGTAATTCAAGAATTACAGAAAACGACCGGAACTACTATCGTTATCAATGAAGATCCTGTTACTGAAGAAGGAATTGTTGAAATTCTTGGAACAGATCAAGCAGGTATTGATGCTGTTCTAGCAAAAATCGATTCGATTACCTTTAAACCTACAGTAGGTAGTGTTTATGAAGTAAAAGTGATCAAAATGTTAGATTTCGGTGCTGTTGTTGAATATATGGACGCTCCTGGTAATGAAGTGTTGTTACACGTTTCTGAATTAGCATGGGAACGCACAGAGAATGTAAGTGACGTGGTTAATATGGGCGATGTGTTCGATGTGAAGTATTTCGGACAAGATCCAAGAACTCGCAAAGAAAAGGTATCTCGTAAGGCTTTACTACCAAAACCTGAAGGCTATGTAGAAAGACCTCCACGTTCTGACAATAAAGGAAGAGACAATCGCGGTAGAGATAATCGAAGTCGTGACAATAGAAAAAGAGATTAATTCTCTTAATATTAAGTAATTATAAACGCCTCCGTTAAAAGAGGCGTTTTTTTTTGCGATATAAAGAATATTAGGAATTATTAAAAATTATTGTATTTTAGTCCCGTGAAGGAATTTTCCTTCAAAAATTAAAGTAGTATAGCCCCAAGCAACTATGAACACATTGATTAATCGTTTGTTTACGAAAGACCAGCCCATATCTTCGTTAAACGAATTCCCGTCGGATGAGAAATTTGTTTTCTTAAAATATTTAACCGATAAAGGAAATTCTTCAACTCGGCTACACAATATTCTGAAATCAATTGAAGAGCTCTCCTTTTCTTCAGAAACATATATCGCAGAGCTTCAATTAGTTCAGAATTATTTAGAAATAGAAAATTATCTAATTTATCACGATGCTCGATATATTGGCACTGAGACGAAGTTAAGAGATGAATTAAAGCTTAAATTTCCAACAATATTCAATACAGAGGCCTTTGGACCACTATATGTCAATGACAAGGATCAAGAAATATTACTTAGCCAGAACTTTTTAAAATTCCTCCTTCGGGTATTTATATCCCGGGATAAAGCAGTCGATATTGCAACCAGAAATCTGGAAATGCTAAATAACTCTAAGGAAATCAAAGCCCCGTTACGATTCGTTGATCAGGTAAATTTACTTCGTGAAATAAAAGAGAATTCGCAAAAAGTTTATGATGAGTTACAGAGTTCCTTCGGAAAAGAATGGGTTGACAGCGTTTATTATCAATCGTATACTGAATTTTCGTTATACTATAAAGAATTAAAGAAAATAAAGAGTATCCAAGATCTTCTACCGGAAAACACCAAATTACATTCTGAGACAACCAAAGTCGATAAAGTAGAAATAATTGAAACAAAAAAACAAGTCCTTGATGAACCAGTAGTTCAAGTCAGTGAAAGAACCATTCTAGAAAATATCTTAGATGGATATATACTTTTTAATAGAAAAGGTGAAATTCTGGATCATAACAGGCGGGCATTAGAAATATTCGGCTTTCGGGATAGTCAGTTAAAAGATCATTCAATACTGAATCTTTTCCCAGAAGATATAGTTTCCGACTTAAAACAGGATCTTGAAAATACAGACCCCGTGGTTCCGAATATAATTATTGGATCGAGGAGAGAGGCAGAATTACTGGAAAGTCCGAATAGTTCACAAGATTTCGAGCTTACAATCACAAATAATTACTCTGAGGGTATAGATACCTTCACCATGTTTCTTAAGAATATTTCAAATAAAAATGAAACTCTTAAAGCGATTAGCGAGGCAAAAGTAAATGCTGAACGAATGGCAAAGGCAAAAGCAACATTTTTGTCGAATATGAGCCACGAAATCAGAACGCCGCTGAATGTTATATTAGGATTGTCGGAAATTATTTCTAAAGGAGATTTTAGTGATGATGAATTACTCAAGCAAAACCTTGAGGGAATTGATTTTTCAGCTAGAAATTTATTGTCTATTGTAAATGATATTCTGGACTTTTCAAAAATAGAAGCCGGTAAGTTATCCATTCAGTCAATTGACTTCAATTTACATAAGGTCGTTGCTAATTTAACGAATGGTTTTGCTATAAAAGCACAGGAAAAAGGCTTAGTTCTTAATACTCATATCGATATTGATATCCCTAATATAGTAATCGGAGATCAATACAGACTGAACCAAATACTGACAAATCTGATTGGGAACGCCATAAAATTTACTCAAAAAGGAAAAGTTACTGTAGCCGTGAAAATGGTTTCAGAAAATGAGGAAGATATCGCTATAAAATTCCAGGTGAAAGATACAGGAATAGGAATTGAAAAAGATAAATTAAACAATATCTTCGATAGCTTCTATCAGGTAGAAGATGCCAATAGCGCCAAGATTATGGGAACCGGACTCGGTCTGGCGATCACCAAAGAATTAATTCAACTACAAAACGGAATACTCCACGCAGACAGTTTGGTTGGCATGGGATCGATCTTCGAGTTTATTCTTCCTTTAAAAAAGAGCAAACTGAAAAAGATCAGCGATCAAAGCCAAATCTTCAAGAAAACAAATAAAAAACTGAGTGGACTTAATGTTCTTGTAGCGGAAGATAATAAAATGAATCAGTTTTATATAAAACAACTCTTAGCCGGCTTAGAAGTAACTGTTGACATTGCTGAAAATGGAGCAGAAGCAGTTGAACAATTCAACAATTCAGAAATTGATTACGATCTAATTTTAATGGATATGCATATGCCCATAATGAATGGTATTGACGCAATATCTATAATTCGAAAATCGAATAAAGATTCATTGAAAAAAGTCCCGATTGTTGCATGTTCGGCAGATGTATTTCCGGAAGCCAGAAAGAATGCTATTAAGGCTGGAATCGATTTTTACCTAACCAAACCACTCAACGAAGAGGCGGTGAAAGAAGTGCTCTATTGGTTAATATCTGATGACGAATTTGAACCAAATGTGAATTTATCGGGTGATTATGGTGACAATGATGCAAATTCTTCAAGAAGTAGTAATGTTGACATCAATAAATTGAAAGAGACATTTGACAATGACCAGGAGTTTATTTCTTCACTTCTAGAAATATTTATAAAAGAAACACCCGAAGAATTTAAAAGCCTTCGTCATTGTATAGAAAAAGAGTTCTACACGCGAGCGAGTTCATTAGCTCATAAAATGAAATCCAGCTTTATGAATCTAGGCATGACATTACACGGTCATCACTTACAACAAATTGAAGCAGGTATACTAAAGAAAGAAACTCTTGAAGATGCTAAAAAGCATATGGAGGCGTTCAGTAAGATCTACAATAAAACCCTTTTGGAAGTTAATTTACTTTTAATCGAACTTAGACAGCAATAGTATTATTGGTGATAATACCGGGCTGATTTATACCCAAATTAAGTAATTTCAAAAAAATTCATTTATATACGCAACCTTTTAGCTTCTTTCAGACTATTTAGAAAGAAGAATTAAGAAAAGAGTTGCTATGAAAAAGATTTTAAACACTTTACCTCTCCTGCTTATCATGATTTTTGCTTCATGTAATGATGAACCTATCGGAGACATGAATCTTAATTATGAAGTTTTAAACGAAGAACTCTATGACCTGGTTTCTGCGGTTTCTGAAGACAATGGGGAGAATGCTATCGATTGTATCGAATTTAATTATCCTTTCGCCATTTTTGTTTTCGATGAAAATCTTGAATTTGTAGAGGCTATATCAATAACGAGTAATTTCACTTTCAGCAACTTTTTGGGCAGCCTGCATGAATCGTATAGCATTAGTATCAACTACCCTATCACCGGAACACTAAACAACGGAGAACTGGTTGACATAAATAATAATCAGGAGTTGAAAATGGCGATTGATGATTGTGTAAATGAAGAAGAGCGCCGCCGTTGCAATAATACACTAGTAGACTGTGTCTGGCAAATTACATCCCAGACCGGAGCTCCTAACGAATTTCAAGGAGCCTTCTTTAAAGTTAATTCCCTCGGAATTGTGCAATTTCACTATAAAAACGACATTTACTTCGGAAACTGGGTAACGCTCAATATTGGTGACGAACTGTTTCTAAATATCGACCTCAACGACGATGCTGAAATTGAAGAATTCTGGGATTTTAATTGGAAAGTAAATTTATTGAATGATCAGCTAATAGATATTACTAACAACAATTATCAGGTTCGAATAGAGAAGGATTGTAGCATACCCTGTGAACTTGGAAGATATCAGGTTTGTGAACTTGAAAATGAACCGGGCATCGGAGAATTCTCGTTGCAAAAATATACCAGCTGTATAGGTATTCCTCCAGCCCATGATGTAGTTACTTCTATTTCATACACATTTTTTGAAACGGAAGAGGATGCGATAAACAATACAAATCCTATTTCACCTGCATACTATCAGAATAGTGAAAATCCGCAAACCATGTATGTTCGGATTTCTTATAGGGAATCGGGAGAGCTCTTATTTATAACCGATATAACGATCGAAGCTATTGTTTGTACTTAAACGTAAAGGACATTAGTCCTAACGCAATAACCACGGAGTTTTGTGCCGAAAATTCCGTTGGTTTTTGCTATTTTGGATCAGAATTAAATAATATATAATTACAAATAACCATCTGTTTGAATCTGAAAGACTTAATAAATAATTGCGCTAAGGGGAATAGGAAGGCACAAAATGAATTGTATCTGAAGTACAAGGACACACTGTATTTTCTTTCATTAAAGTATTGTAGAAATGAAGCTGAAGCCGAAGATAATTTGCACGATACTTTTATTGCCATTTTTCAGCAAATAAAAACCTATAAAAACAAGGGGTCATTTGAAGGATGGATGAAACGGATTACCATTTATAAAGCAATTGATAAGTATAAAGACAAACGACCAATTGGTGTAGATTTAAAAGATGATATATTAGAAGACACTCATGTTGAAGATGAATTACTGAATCTGCCATTGGAGACATTTTTAACGGCTATACAGGAATTACCAGACCAATACCGACTGGTTTTTAATCTGTATCAAATGGATGGCTTTTCACATAAGGAAGTGGCAAAACTGTTGGAAATTTCGGAAAGCACCTCAAAGTCGAATTTTCACAGAGCTAAAATATTATTAAGAGAAAAACTAACTGGGCTTGTAACGGCAGCTAGGCGATAAAAATTAGAGTATGAAACACAATGAAGACATAGGTTCTGTTGTTAAAAAAAAGTTGAAAGCGGCTCAAAAATCGCCAACTAATCAACTATGGGAGCGTATTGATGCCACACTAGAGAAAGAAAGCAAAAAAAGACGCAGGTTTGTCTGGTTTTTCTATGGTATATCCGGAATAGTAGCGGTTCTCTTATTATTTTACGGTATTAAGTATAGTGGAAATGTAACTCGGGATACAGTTGACAAAAGTAAAATAATATCTGAACGAGATTCGGAAGGTACACCCGAGGCAGTTAATGATTCTTCTGAAATAATAACTAGTACTTCTACTGATAATCTTAATCCTAATACTGAAGAAACTTCAGAAGCTTCTATAGATGCAAAAATCCCGGTTGATAATGAAAAAACGACCAAAGATGTAACCAAAAACAGCCTGAACAATAAAAAACCAAAGACAACTAAGAAGACAACAAATATTGAAGAATCCTACGAAGTAAAGACTACCTATTACTATTATAACAGTGAATTAGATAAACAAGTGCAGACTCACGATAAAAATATTATCGATAGTTTAATGCAAGTAACTACAAATAGACTCGATTCAACAATTGAGTATAAAAAGACCATCTACAAGAACAGCGTCGAAAAAGATAGTATTAACTGATTTCGTATCACTATTGCGATAGAGTTTTTTAAATCCTAAACCCAATTCCTAATTGAATGCCGTATTCGTTTTCTATATTGTTGAAATTGGTAAATGGTGATAATTCTATGGTTAATACTTCTCCTATTTTGAAAGATGCATAGGCTCTTACATATGCCCCGAAAGTAGCTTCAGTAGATCCACTCGAATTGGCAAATACGTACGAACCTGACCCAAATGAATACCCGCCAAATGATCCTGAGGGTCCAATGTAAGAATAGGTATATGTTCTTTTCTTAATTAAAGCTATGGAGGGACCTCCTTGTAATTCAACCGAGAACCAAGTGTTAATATCGAAGCCTTTTGAAAGAAAAGGTGAAATACCCCAAAATTTATCTTTATCACTGCCATTTGCAATTACCCTGGGAATAGAACCATTTGTCATCGGATCGTAATTGTCAATTTCATTCGCTGACGGATTTGGATTAAGCTCTGGCGACCTATAGAGACCATTGGTGAGATCTATTCCTACCCCAAGAAAACTCAAATTTTGAATTTCCATGTTTAGGCTGGCATTCACTCCTTCGGAAGGGTGCCCAATAAAAATACCTGCACTCTGTCGAAAGACAATTTTGTATTTCTTTTCAATTTCCTGCTGTTCTTCTTCTTGTTCTTGCGCAATAAGATTCGGACAAACAAAACAAAATGTAAGGATCAAAAGTAGAAATTTGTTCATAATATCAAATTTAGAGATTCATATTAAAAACGGGGGCTATTTTAAATAAAACGCTTTTTTATTCATATTGTTTTATATAACATGATTGCAGATGTCATCCTGATATCTTTAGGTATGGTAAACGTAAAATAATCAATCATTGATTATTTTTTGCAAAAATGTGTAATATTTCTTATTGCAGCTGAACGATGTGCATTAGCGATAGTAGTGATAGCTTGCGGCGAGCGGCATTTGTCGAGCCGCAACTATAAGCGAATAGCGCGGTCGTGAAGTAAAGTCAGCTTTACTTCACGGAATGCCAAAATATAATAAATACCGGGGTTTTGTAACTTTTTGTGTGTATTCTACGTATAACTTAATACGCAACACAATTAAACACTCAAATCTTACATGAGACAACTTAAAATCACCAAGCAGGTTACTAACAGAGAAACCGCATCCTTAGACAAATACCTACAAGAAATAGGAAAAGTTGATTTAATTACAGCAGACGAAGAAGTAGAATTGGCACAACGTATAAAGGCGGGTGATCAAACTGCTTTGGAAAAATTGACAAAGGCGAATCTTCGTTTTGTTGTTTCTGTAGCTAAACAATATCAAAATCAAGGATTAACCCTACCAGATCTTATAAATGAAGGGAATTTAGGACTCATTAAAGCAGCACAGCGTTTTGATGAAACAAGAGGTTTTAAATTCATTTCATATGCGGTGTGGTGGATTAGACAGTCTATACTTCAGGCTTTAGCTGAACAATCTCGTATTGTTCGATTACCACTTAACAAGATTGGTAGTATTAACAAGATTAATAAAATGTATGCCTTTTTAGAGCAGGCTAACGAGCGCCCACCCTCTGCTGAAGAGATCGCCAAAGAATTGGACATGACGATCAATGATGTGAAGGAATCGATGAAAAATTCGGGACGTCATGTCTCCATGGATGCTCCTTTAGTTGAGGGCGAAGATTCTAACCTTTACGATGTTTTGCGTAGCGGAGAATCTCCAAACCCGGATCGTGCATTATTACATGAATCACTTCGTACTGAAATTGAGAGAGCTTTAGAAACATTGACGCCTCGTGAAGCAGATGTAATTCGTTTGTACTTTGGTTTGGGCGATCAACACCCAATGACTCTTGAGGAAATTGGTGAAACTTTCGACCTTACTCGCGAACGTGTTCGCCAGATTAAAGAGAAAGCGATTAGAAGGTTAAAGCATACTTCTAGAAGTAAAATTTTAATGACATATCTGGGATAATATTCCGGAAACGATAACAAACAGTATATATTCCTGCTTCTGTAGGAATGAAAGCTGTTCGTTTTTTGATTGATGAATGACCTCCGGCTGATTACCGGAGGTTTTCATTTTACAGAATTAAAGTTCAAAAATATTATAGCTTGTTGATGAAAACACTTTTTAGCAATTTTGTATATTGTTAACCATCTATGGAAAGGGTAAAGCACACCATTTGTTATGTAAGCAAGTTTAGCGAAAACTATACTGAGGGCGATATTAATAAGATATTTGCGACTACGCAGCAAAATAACAACAAAACCGGTATAACAGGAATTCTTTTATATGGCTTTGGCAACTTTTTTCAGGTGCTCGAAGGTGATAAAAATGTAATAGAGCCGCTATTCGAAAAAATTAAAAAGGATACTAGGCATCTTAATATCGAAACTCTTATAGATCACGACATAGAATTTCCTATTTTTGCCAGCTATAGTTCTAATTTTAATGTCGTAAAAACCAAAACTGATCTTACTTCGATAAAGAAATATTTAGATGTTTTTAATTCGAAGACACCCTTTTCAGATAAAATAACTAGACTAATAAACCCTTTTTTATACGCTCCATGAGTAACACACTAATTGCCCCGTCCATTCTAGCTGCCGATTTCGCCAACCTTCAACGTGATATTGAAATGGTTAACCAAAGTGCGGCAGACTGGTTTCATCTCGATGTTATGGATGGTGTTTTTGTTCCGAATATTTCCTTCGGAATGCCTGTAATAAAAAGTATCGCAAAACACGCAAAGAAAACATTAGATGTTCATTTAATGATCGTTGATCCGGATCGGTATATTAAAACTTTTGCCGATCTTGGAGTTAATGTTCTTACTGTTCATTATGAAGCATGCACACACTTACACAGAACCTTACAGGCAATTAAAGCTGAAGGAATGCAGGCTGGAGTGGCATTAAATCCACATACAAATATTTCTCTTTTGGAAGACACGATTAAAGATATCGATCTGGTTTGTATGATGAGTGTCAATCCCGGCTTCGGAGGGCAAAGTTTTATAGAAAATACTTACGATAAGGTGCGCGACTTAAAGGCCTTAATTAATAAAAAGGGAGCGTCTACCAAAATTGAGATTGATGGTGGAGTGACTAATAAAAATGCACAGAAGCTTGTAGAAGCCGGAGCCGATGTTTTGGTTGCAGGGAGCTATGTTTTTAGTTCCAGTAATCCAACTCAAACAATTAAAGAACTTCATGAGCTCCTCACTTAACCTCTTGAGTTAAAAATTATAATTTAATACCTATTAACGTACTGATTTGTCTAATTTTAAGCTTAAAATTGGATATGCAACCAAGTCTCGATACATGGACCTCGATTTTTTTAATAGCAGTAGCGACGGGCTTTTTTTTATTTACACTTTTAATAACAGGGAATAAGAAAAACAAACCTATAGCCTTTCTCGTACTAGCATTCTCAATAATACTGTTTCAATATGTATTGTATTGGACCAACTACGAGAGTGTATTGCCTTACTTGGTGATGCTACCACCAGTATGTTATTATGCTACCGGCCCCTTACTTTATCGCTATTTTGTAAGTCTTTATGGAAAAAATGAAAAGTTTAACTATCCGCTTCACTTTTCAATTGCGGCGCTGGCACTAGTCCCCAATTTAGTCCTTTGGTTAAAATATCTGGGAGCTATAGATCCTAAAATGAAGTTTCCCCTACTTTTTTTGATAGATGGTCATTGGATCATAGCCGGACATATGATATTATATTCTACTCTAATTATTGTTTTAATAGCAAAACACCCTATAAGAGAATCAGAATTTCAAAAACTCAGACACAACTGGGCAAAAGTTTTAATTTTCTTGTACGTGTTATTTGTATTCGCCTATATTTCATATTACATCTTGGTTAATTTCTCCTTCTTCAATGATCAATGGGATTATATGATCTCAATAATGATGAGTTTTAGTATCTATTCGATTGGTTACTTTTTAGTGAAACAACCCTCGATTTTTGATGGAGAGATGTATTCAAATCTGTTTCTTCCTTTAAAAAACAAAGGTGAAACCTTCGAAACTTCTCTTTTAAATGAATTCTATGAAAAAATCAAAAAGCATATGGAAAATGAGAAACCATATAGAGATAATGAACTTAGATTAGTGCACCTAGCAGATCAGTTAGGATACAGCACACATCTACTTTCTAAAGTTATCAATAAAAGAGCAGGGAAAAATTTTAATCATTTTGTAAATGAGTATCGTTTAGCTGAAGCTGAAAAATTAATATCAGAGAATACTTCTGCGAGAATAAAGTCAATTTATTTTGATGTAGGTTTCAATAATAAAGCTACATTTTATAAAGCGTTCAAGAATAAATATCAGTGTACGCCTTCAGAATATAAAAGCCGTAAAGAGACACTGTAAATAAGCTCCAAACCTGTCCAAATTTATAAATACCGAGTAAAGATTTATAAGCTCATACCACAATCTTGGTTATTTAATTCAACTTAGTGGAATAATTCTAAAAAGACACAGGGATGAAAACTAAAAGATTATTTGTATGGCTCATACTGGTATTTGTTACTTTAAATTTATCTGCGCAAAATTTAAATCTCTATGTAAGTGATGCCGGAAATTTCAACAATCCTCCTTGGAAAATCGTTAAATACGATCAAAATGGTGAAAATCCGGAAGTGTTTATAGACGATAACCTGGCATGGCCACAGGATATTCTGTTTCTTGAAGACCAAGGTGTCGTACTCGTCTCAAGTTTAAGCAGTGGCCGTATAACAAAACACGATGCAGAGACAGGGGCTTTTATAGAAGATTTTGCCAACGGTATTGCCGGCCCTACAAGAATGAAAATAGGAGCAGACAATTTAATTTATGTATTACAATGGGGTCCAAATACGAGAGTCCTGCGATATGCCCAGGATGGAACTCCACAAGGTGAATTCACTGATATTGACATGAATCAAAGTATTGGTTTCGATTGGGACGCCGTTGGAAACCTTTACGTTTCATCATACAATGGGAATTATGTCCAAAAATTTAATTCATCCGGTGCTAGTCAAGGTGTTTTTATTAACTCCGACCTCTCCGGACCCACTAATGTGTGGATAGAAGATGGTGTAATGTTTGTTCTAAGCTGGAACAATGGTAAAGTAGTGAGATTCGATGTGAGCAATGGGCAGTTTATCGACGATTTTATTACGGGACTGGTTAATCCTGAAGGCATCGACAGATTACCGGGAGGAGATTTTTTAATCGGAGATAATGGATCCAATTCGGTAAGGAGATTCGATAACAACGGAAACGATCTGGGTGATTATACTACGGGTGGAAACCTAATCACACCAAATGCCGTTGTCCTTCGCGATGCAACCTTAAATATACCTGATAAGCACCGTAAGTTAGTTTTAGTAACGCCCACTATGGGCACTCGTTTTAATTTTACGCCGGCTTTTCAGAATAAATATAACGAACTCCGCGTCTACAATATTCAAGGAAAATTAATGACAACTATCCAAACCGCCGAAAAGAACAACTTCGATGCTTCCGGTTATACTGAAGGTATTTATTTTTTAATTGCCCAAAACAACACTGAATCTGCCATTCAGAAAATCATTGTTAAAAATAAATAGTAGTTTTCAAGATTAAAGGCTCCTCAATTTTAAACCCGTTCTACGTAGATCGGGTTTATTAATATCCTGCAAATCTAAAGTTCAGTAACTTTTGAGTGTGTGAATAAAGTTTCGGAAAATGCGCTTTAAAATCGGAAGGCGATTCGATAAAATATTCGGCAAGCACTGCCATAAACTCATATTGATTGGTAAAGGCATAAGCCCTGAAATAACGCGTTTCGTCCAGTTTGTCTTTTACTTCCTGTTCAGTTAGTTGCAATAATATATTCTGAAACTGTTTTCCGAAGCGATCTGCATCAATATCTTTACTCTGCATAGCCTCCAGTTGCATAGCATGCATAAATTCGTGAATTCCTAAATTAATATTGTCGTCAGTAATTTCATAACCATCTTCAAAATCTTTCCATGATAGTACTAAGGCCCGACCTCTAGGATTAAATTCACCTTTGTGATATTTTTCATTCACGGCACTATAAAATTCTTCGGGGTAGATTAATATAAAATCGATTAAAGAGTATTCATAATTTTTTCGTCCGAAGCTAAGCATACACCCTACCGCTGCGATAAGAATTTTCATTCGCTCGGTTACCACTAACTCTTGACGTCCCACAAATTTTTTATCGGCCACGAATGTCGCAACGCGATGTTGAAATTGCTTTTTTAGTTTTTCTGAAAGTTTGTTGTAGAAGACAAAATCCTGTTCTAAAATACTTATTTGCGAACTCGTAAGCTTTTTGTACACAAAATAATGCCTGAATAACGGACGATCATAGTTATTAGCATACCAATTTTCAAAGACTCGGAATAGAAAAAAGGCAAATCCCAAAATTACAATTGAGTAAGCATAAGGCGCCAGCCATTGAATGTCATCGTTTGGTTGTAGCAGTAACATCATACAGATTTGGGATAGGGAAGATAACGATTATTTAGATATAGCCGCTATTTCACTATAAGCTAACGATTTAGAGTGTCATTTTAGTATTCGGCCTTGAGTATTAAATTTCCTTTATTATTGTTAAAAATCCCGTTAGGACGAAAACTATTTTGAACTATCTCCTTTAAAATGCTGCGAGTTATTTTTGAAAAGCACATTAAATGTGGTAAGACTTCCATAGCAACGTGTTATATACTGCTGAAGATCTATTTTGTCCTGATCATCAAGTGATTTACTAGAATTGATTTTTTGCTCCATAACTCGCAGTCGATCCCGTAGCATCACGATTTTATGAAAAAATGTATTTATGGGGATCTCTTTGTTTGATAAATTCACGTCTTTTGGCTGAAGAATCATAGTTCCACCTCTGTATTTTTCGGCAATAGGCACAATTTCGCTGACATCGCTCCATTTTTTTAAGATCTCACGTAAACTTTTTTCAACTTCATAGAAACTAACCGTATCTACTTCATCCTCGGCCGCTTCAATTACTTCGAATTCATCATCTACTTCAATAGTTTCCAAACCATTATCAATAAATGTAACCCAATACATTTTTGAAGTTACATTCGTTACCACACCCTTTCCGTGTTGAGGGTGGTTGATCCTTGAACCTATTCCTAAAATTGACGCCATATTTATTATTTTTCAAAAAGTGAAAATACATAAATTTTGGTCTTTTGAAAACCAAAAAAGTTAAATACATAATGAAAATCTTGTTCCTTATTACATTAAATATTGCCATAAGAATAATTTTATGTAACAATGGTTACCGTAGCTGGAAGTCTCATATCATAATTTTGTACAAATTTTAAATATGTTTAAGAATTCCATATTATACAGTATCTTATTTTTAAAATGTCCGCAGTGCAGACAGGGTAAGTTCTTAGAAGCAAATCCTTATAAAATTTCTAAAATGAATAAAGTTAAGGAGAGTTGTCCAAAATGCGGTTTGAAATATTCTATAGAACCCAGTTTCTATACCGGTTCAATGTATGTATCTTATGCTGTGGGCATTGCTGTAGCCGTGGTTGTATTTACTTTGACTCTAATTTTTGGTCATAAGGTAAATCCACTCGTGGTCTTTGGATCAATAGTATTGGTTTTATTCCTATTAATGCCATACATTGGGGCAGTATCTAAATCTATTTGGGCGCATTTCTTTTTTAAATATGACCCAAAAATAGCGACAGAAATTAAAAAAAATGATTCAAGAACTTAAACAAAATTACAGTTCACAATTCGAACCTGCTCTCATCGAAGAAATGAGTCGGGTAGGAACATTTATGGAAGCTCCGGAAGGACAGGATTTAATTCGACCCGGACAGTATATTAAATCGGTACCCTTATTATTATCAGGAAGTATAAAAATTCTAAGACCTGATGCCGATGGCAACGAGCTTTTGTTATATCATTTGGAAAAAGGTGATACTTGTGCAATGACGCTTACATGTTGTATGGGTAGTTCTAAAAGTGAAATTCATGCAATTTGTGAGACCGACGTAAAAGTATTAATGATACCCCTCGGCAAGATGGAAGAATGGGCAGGCAAATATAAAACCTGGAGAAATTTTGTGTTTAGTACATATCAAGCTCGCATGATGGAAATGCTAGAAAGTATAGATAATATTGCTTTTCACAATATGGATGAAAGACTAAAAACTTATTTAGACAATAAGATTGAAATTTTAAATAGTAAACATATTTACATAACTCATAAAGAGATAGCGAATGATTTACACACAAGTCGTGTTGTAATATCTAGGTTATTAAAAAAAATGGAAAATAATAAACTCATAAATTTACACCGTAGTTTTATAGAAGTTTTATAATATCATCATATTGAATGACATCCTCATTAACTACATCGTAACACAAAGCGGTTCATGGAAATTATCGAAATTCTCGGCTATTTAGGAGCTCTTCTTATTGGTGTTGTTCTCGGTTTAATTGGCGGAGGCGGCTCAATTCTAACCGTACCGATTCTAGTTTATGCTCTATCATTAAATCCTATAACCGCAACAGCATATTCTCTTTTCATTGTAGGCACAACTTCACTGGTTGGTACAATTAAAAATATGCTGAGAGGAAAAGTGGATATTAAAACCGCAATCATATTTTCGATACCTGCATTTATCGCAGTATACCTCACAAGACGTTATTTAATACCAGCTATCCCCGAGGAGATTTTTACCATAGACAATTTTCTTATTACCAAGGATCTGGCGATAATGCTGTTTTTCGCGATTATAATGTTACTGGCATCAGTGTCTATGATTAAGAATCAAAAAGTTGATGATGTTAAAGAAGAGACGGTTTCATATAATTATTCACTAATTATTATAGAAGGAGCAGTAGTAGGG
Organism: uncultured Ulvibacter sp.; assembly: GCA_965367015.1. GTDB lineage: Bacteria > Bacteroidota > Bacteroidia > Flavobacteriales > Flavobacteriaceae > CAXBES01. The sequence goes on along the minus strand of CBDUGY010000010.1, from coordinate 334 downwards.
GTTATTACAGGAATTGTTGGAGCTGGTGGTGGATTCTTAATTATTCCGGCTCTTGTTCTCCTGGCTAAATTACCTATGAAAAAAGCAGTCGCGACTTCTCTTTTTATAATTGCTATTAAATCCCTGATTGGGTTCATTGGTGATGTTGAGAACCTTGAAATAGACTGGAATTTTCTACTTCTTTTCACTGCTATTTCGGTTGTCGGGATTTTTATAGGAATATGGCTGGCTAAATTCATCGATGGTAAAAAGTTAAAAAAGGCTTTTGGATGGTTTATCCTACTTATGGGGATCTACATAATCTACAAAGAGCTCAATCTGTAACAATTGTTAC